>DATLLM010000322.1:0-2297 GCA_035537855.1 Chloroflexota bacterium
CCACTTCTCCCCGATGAGCGCCCAGTCGTTCGCGCCGGCCTTCGTGCAGGCCGGGCAGGCGTGCCGGGGCTCCGCGACGTGGGGCTCGGAGGTCTAGCCGAGGGCGAGGGCCTCGGCCCGCAGGTCGGCGACGGCCGCCCCGACGTTCTCCACGAAGACGGCGGCCAGCTCTAGCCGCATGGGGGTGGCGGCGCAGGCCGCCGTGCGCCGCACGTCGCAGACGGCGAAGACCTGGGCGCCGACGGTCACCCCGAAAGGCTACGCCCGGCGGCCGCCGGGGAGAACGGCGGTACTGCCCTGTGGGGGCGCGAAATGCCGTCCGCTACCAGGGGCACCTGCGCGGCATCATGCCGGAGCGATGCTCGCCTACCTGCTGCTCCTCGTGGCGTTCGTCCGCGGCTCCGTCGCGAGTCGCGCCGACTTGGCGGTGGAGAACCTCCTGCTGCGCCAGCAACTCGCCGTCCTGACGCGTCCCACGCGGATGCGGCCGCGGCTCCGCCGTCGTGACAAGCTCTTCTGGGTGCTGGCCCGGCGACTCTGGCGGCCGTGGAGACAGCACCTGATCATCGTTCGGCCAGAGACGGTCCTCCGCTGGCACCGCCAGGGCTGGAGGCTCTACTGGCGCTGGAGGTCCCGCCTGCGGCTCGGGCGGCCGCGGCTGAGCGCCGAGGTTCGGGATCTGATCGCGAGGATGGCGCGGGACAACCCGTGGTGGGGGAGCGAGCGGATCCGGGGCGAATTGCTGAAGCTGGGGATCACGGTCAGCAAGCGCTCGATTCAGCGGTACCGGCGGCGCGGCCCCGCCGGCCCCCCGAGCCAGACTTGGCGCACGTTCCTCGCCAATCATGCGTCGGCCATCTGGGCGGCGGATCTGTTTACCGTGCAGACGCTGACCTTCCGGACGTTGTACGGGCTGGTCTTCATCACGCACGGGCGCCGCGCGCTGGTGCACGTGAACGTCACCGCGCACCCCCGCGCCGCCTGGGTGTGGCGCCAGCTGGTCGAGGCGACCGCGTGGGGGCGCCGGCCGCGCTTCCTGCTCCGCGATCGCGACGCCGTCTACGGCGGGGACTTCGCCAGCAGGGCCGCGGCCCTGGGGATCGAGTCGCTCCGCACGCCCGTGCGGGCGCCGCGCGCGAATGCGGTCGCGGAGCGGGTCATCGGCACCCTCCGGCGGGAGTGTCTCGATCACCTGGTGGTGCTGAACGAGAAGCATCTCCGGTCGGTGCTCACCGAGTTCGAGCGGTACTACAACGTTGATCGCCCGCATCGCACGCTCCGCTTGGAGCCGCCCCGGTCAGGGAGCCGCTCGCCCACGGGGCCCATCAGAGTCCGGCGGGTGCTCGGCGGTCTCCACCACGTGTACCAGCGGGTTGCCTGAGCTGCGCCTGACATTGGCACCCCCACACCTCGCCGCGTGGTACGCTCGTGGCGGCGCGCCGGACGCGGCGGCCGGGCCGGTGGCCGGCCTCGCCAGGGGCGACGGGGGCGTCGCCTACGGCGCGGCGCCGGCCAATTATCCCGCCGATTATCCCGCGAGCGGTCTGCGGGGCGGGACGGGCGGCCCGGCGTCCGGCGTCTCCAGGTAGAATCGCCCCGCACGGGCCGGTAGCTCAATCGGTAGAGCAGCGGACTTTTAATCCGTGGGTTCAGGGTTCGAGTCCCTGCCGGCCTACCCCCTCCCCCCAGATTGCGGGCGGCTGTTCGCGCCGTTACCCTCCGCGGCGGCTCCGGTAGCGCGGCTCGACGGGCGCTGGTCGCCGGTGCGCCGCCGCTGCCTTACCTGGCGGCGCCGTCACCGGTCTCGGTCACAGGGCGTCATGAATGTTGGGCGCTGGCCGCAGTCCGGAGACGTCCATCGCGAGGGGCCGTACGCGGTCGAAGAATTGGGCGATCACCTGCATCGTGCAGCTCAGGCCGTACTTGTAGCCGGGGACGTTCAGGCCGACGATGTCGTTGTCGGCCCAGTTCTCCATGTACGCCTGCGGCGGGGGCGGACCGAGATTGGTGCCGTGCTCGCCTTGCGACGTGTCGGGCATGCGGGTGTCGTGCCCTTCCCCGATGCCGCCCTCGGCGTGCGAGCCGCGGTCGGCGGCGACGTGGCAGGCGTCGCCGAGCTTCTGGAGCATCGTCTTGAAGTCGCCCTGCACGTACGCCTGCACCGCCTCGTTGACGTACTTGTCCGTCCGGGCCACGTTCCCGGCGATGGCCGACGCCCTGGGGATGTCGTAGTAGCCGGCCTCGCCGTGGTCGGGGCCCTCCCCCTTGATCCCCCGGCGCGTCTGGCCCTGGCGGGG
>DATLLM010000323.1:0-9283 GCA_035537855.1 Chloroflexota bacterium
GCCCTGAGCCCCACCCTGAGCGCCGGCGCGCAGGGCGCCCAGGGCGCGGCCCAGGGCGGCCAGCGCCCGCAGGGCACTCCCGGCGCCGCCGGCGCCGGGGGCGCCGCGCCCCAAGGCGCGACCGGCGGCGGTCAGGGCGCGGCCGGTGGCGCCCAGGGCGGAGCGCAGGGCGGCCAGCGTGCGCAAGGCACTCCCGGCGCGGGGGCAGCGGGCGGCACGCCCGCAGCGGGCGCCGCCGGCGCGGGGGGCGCGGCGACGAGACAGCCGTAGCCCTGGAGCGTCGTAGCGCCGCCGGTGGCGGCCCCCCGTTCCTCTCCACGAGGAGATGCGTACATGACAGAGACCGCGGTTCGGCTCGGCTTCGTCGGCGCCGGGGGGCGCACCGTCCGGGAGATGCTCGATCTCGTGCAGATCCCCGGCGCGACGATCGCCGCCCTGTGCGACGTCGACGAGCCACGCTGCGCCCAGGCCGTGCAGCGCGTCCAGGAGCGCACGGCCGCCGGGACGGACGCCGCCGCCACCGAGCGAGCCAGGGCGCTCGCACCGGACGTCTACCCGGACGTGCAGCGCATGCTGGACGGCACGGACCTGGACGCCGTCTACGTCAGCCTGCCCCCTTTCGCCCACGGGGCCATCGAGCACGCCATCGTCGACGCCGGCAAAGCCATCTTCGTGGAGAAGCCGGTGGCGATCACCCCGACCGAAGGCCGGGAGATCCTCGACCACATCCGCCAGAAGGGCGTGGTCAGCTGCGTCGGCTACCAGCTGCGCTACAGCACCGCCGTGCAGGCCGCGCGCCGGGCGCTGGCGGGCGTGCCCATCGGCCTGGTCATGGCCGTCCGCCTCGGCGGCCTGCCCGGCACCCTCTGGTGGCGGGTGCAGTCCCGCTCCGGGGGGATGCTGGTGGAGCAGCACACCCACGGGGTCGACCTGATGCGCTACCTGGCCGGAGAGGTGGTCTCGGCCTCAGCCTACGCCAACACCGCGCTGCTGACCGACGTGCCCAACCTGGACATCGCGGACGTCAGCACCGCCTCGGTGCGCTTCGCCAGCGGCGCCGTCGGCTCGATCGTCAACTCCTGCGCCCTCCAGCCGGGGCAGGGCTCGCCGCCCAACCTGGCCGGACCGGTGCACGTGATCGCCAGGGAGATGACCGTGATGGTCAGCGCCGCCAGCCTGCTGGTGATGCGTCCCGGCCAGGAGCGCGAGGAGACGGTGGCCGAGGGCGACCCCAATCTGACCATGAACCGGGTCTTCGTCGACGCCGTGCGCGGCGGCGACACGAGCGCCATCCTCTCCGACTACGAGGACGGGCTGCGCACCTTCGAGCTCACCTACGCCTGCCAGCTCTCGGCGGACGAGGGGCGCGAGGTCCGCCTCAGCGAGCTTTAAGCCCTCCCCCGGCGGACCCGGGTCCCAGCGGGCGGGCGATCCGCGGGCGGAGGACGCGCCGGCGTTCGCCCCGCGGCTTCGCCCTCTCCCGGCGATCCGCGTGCGCCACGGGCCGCGGTGCGGGCTGCACCGGCGTAGACGCCGGGGCGCGAGTGGACGGGCCTCCGCGCAACGCTCGGGCCCTCCACGGCGGCGCCGCTAGATCGTGGCGTAGATCGAGTTGAACACCTGCCCGATCTGCGGACCGAGCAGCAGCAGGATGGCGATGACGACAATTGCGACCAGGAAGATAATCAGCGCGTACTCGACCAGTCCCTGCCCTTGCTCGATCCGGGAGGGGCGCCCGTACCGGTCCCCCATCAGCTCACTTCACCTCCCTTCCGACCGCGAGTCGTGTCTCGTCGCCGGGCGCCGGCCGCGTGGCCGGCCCCGGGCACGGCTCACTATAGCTTGATCCAGTTGTTGCGCAAGGCGTAGATGACCGCCTGGGTGCGGTCGTTCACCGCCAGCTTGCGCAGGATCGAGGTGATGTGATTCTTCACCGTCTGGTCGCTGATGCTCAGCTCGCGGGCGATGTCCTTGTTGCTCTGCCCGTGAGCGATGTAGTCCAGGATCTCCACCTCGCGCTGTGACAGGGGGACGAACAGCGGCTCGGTCGATCCCCGGGTGGCGGCGGAGAGCTCGCGGAACTGCCGCAGCACGCGCTCGGTGACCTGCGGCCGGGCCAGCACGCTGTCGCTGACCAGGAAGTCACCCCCGTCGACGCGCCGGATCACGTCCACCATCGCCTGCGGATCGATGTCCCGCGGGCAGTAGGCGGCGGCGCCCACCTTGACCGCGTGGAAGAGCTGCTCCTCCTGCTCCTCGGTGGCCATGATCACCACCGCCGTCTCGGCGTGGCGGTGCTTCACCAGGCGGGCGAGCTCGATTCCGCCCGGCATCGACGCGTCCCCCAGCCCCAGCGCGCTGCTGCCCACGGGCAGGCGGGCGTCCAGCACGCAGACGTCGGGCGCCGCGTCTTCGAGGCACTCCAGGGCCTCCCGGCCGGAGCTGGCCTCCGCGGTCACCTCGATGCCGCCGGCTTCTTCGAGGGCCAGTCGCAGGCCCCGGCGGAAGAGCGGCTGAGCGTCGGCGACGAGCACGCGCACCGGCGTGTCCGCCTGGCCCGGAGCGGCGGGCATGGTGGGAGCGATGGCCGGGCGCCCGATCAGTCTTTCGGCCGGAAGACCGCGAGCCGCACGCTGGCCATCAGCTGATCGATGTCGAAGGGCTTGGGGAAGATCGCTTCGGCGTTGTCCCGCCCGGTGTGGTCGAGGCGCCCGGTGTAGGCGGAGATGACGATCACGGGCACTTTCTTGGCGTCCCAGTCGTCCTTCAGCTCCTTGAGGATCTGCGTCCCGTCCTTGTCAGGGAGGGCCAGATCGAGCACGACCGCGCCGGGCTTCTCGTCCTTGACCGTCTTGACCACGGTGCTGCCGCGGCGGATGACCAGGGGCTCGAAGCCCTGCATGCGCAGCTCATCCGACAACAGCTCGATCACGGCCGGATCGTCCTCGGCCACCACGACCTTGTTGCTCGGATCGTCGTCTGCCATATCGCGCGTTCGCCTCCAGCGTGCAATGAGTGTTTCGGGAGATGGTCCGGAGTAGTGATTATACGACCAGGAACCGGGCTATAATGCCCGCGGCTCAGCGGCTGAGCCGGGGTACCAAGAAAGGCCAGCAGGCGCCCTGTGAGTATTATCCGGCCCGATCCCCTGCAACGGGTGCTCGTCCCGGTCAACGGCAGCGAGCTCGACGAGGAGATGGTCAGACTCGCCGCGGCCACGGCGAAGCGCCCGGGGGCGCAGCTGATCATCGTCTACGTCATCGTGGTCAAGCGCACGCTGCCCCTCGACGTCGAGCTGGAGGACGAGGTGCGCAAGGGCGAGGAGGTGCTCGACCGCGCCGAGAAGGCCGCCCAGGAGTACGGGGTCGAGTACACCTCGGAGCTGCTCCAGGCCCGCGCCACCGGCCCGGCCATCGTGGACGAGGCCATCGAGCGCAACGCCGACCTGATCGTGATGGGCGTCACCTACCGCAAGCGGTTCGGGGAGTTCTACCTCGGACAGACCACGCCCTACGTGCTGAAGAACGCCCCCTGCCGCGTCTGGGTCGCCCGCGCCCCGCGTCCCCCGGACTCCGCCTAGCCCGAACGGCCCGGCGGTACCCTGAAGGCAAGAAGGACGGTGCGATGAGAGTGCTGATCGCCGGCTGCGGCCGCTTCGGGTCGACTCTTGCGGTCAGGCTCGCCGCCGAAGGGCACACGGTGACCATCGTGGACGTCACCACCGACCAGCTGGAGCGCTTCCTGCCGTCGGACTTCCCCGGACGCACCATCCTGGGCGACGCCATCGACGAGGACGTCCTGCGCGAGGCCGGGATCGAGACCGCGGACGCGTTCGTCGCCTCCATGTACGGGGACAACCACAACCTGATGGCGGTGCAGATCGCCAAGATTCGCTTCGGCGTGAAGCGCGTCGTCGCCCGCTGCCAGGACCCCGTGCGGGCCGAGCTCTACCAGGGCCTCGGCCTGCCCACCATCTGCCCCAGCCAGCTCGGCGCGGCCGCGCTCTACGAGGCCATCATGAACGACAGCCGCCAGCAGAAGGACGTCGCCGTGGCCATCGACCAGATGCTGGTCAAGTAGGGAGCAAGCGTGCGACCACGACTCGCGCCGCCGCCCCGGGGATTCCGCGGGCCGGCGGGGATCGCCCTGGGGTAGGCAGAGATGTACGTCATCGTCGCCGGCGGCGGGGCCGTCGGCTACAACCTCACCAAGCTCCTGCTCGGTCAGGGCCACGAGGTGGTGCTGATCGAGATGGACCGGGCCCGCGCGCAGCGCATCTCGGACGAGCTGGGCAGCGTCGTCATCCCACAGAAAGCGGACGAGGGGCGCTGGCTGATCGAGGCCGGCGTCGAGCGGGCGGACGTGGTCATCGCCGCCACGGGCGAGGACGAGGACAACCTGATCATCTGCCAGCTGGCGGAGCTCCTCGCGGTGCGCGCCCACGTCAAGAAGCCACGCACCATCGCGCGGGTGAATCACCCCCGGAACGACCAGGTGATGCGCCGCCTCGGGGTGGACGCCACGGTCAGCCCCACCACCATGATGCTCGCCCTGATCGAGGAGGAGCTCTCCGCCCACCCGGCCGTCCACCTGATGACCCTGCGTCAGGCCGGGATCGAGCTGATGGAGTTCATCATCCCCAGCTCGAGCCCGGCCGTCGGCAAGTCCCTCGCCGACCTCCAGCTCCCGCCCGGGACCGCCCTGCCCCTGGTGGTGCGGGGCACGGAGACCATCCGCCCCACAGACGCCACCGTCTTCGCCGCCGAGGACTCGGTCATCGCCCTGCTGCCGATCGACAACGAGCCGGAGGTGCGCGAGCTGCTCATGGGGTCGGTGGAGTAGGTCCTCCCAGGACGGCCTCGACCACCCGGGCGCGCCCGGCCAGGTCGGCCCGCAGGCCGGTCGCCGCTCCCGGGAGGCGCGCCGCCAGCAGCGCGCGCAGGGGCTCCGCCTGGCGCGGATCGCACTCCAGCAGCACGCCCGCCCGCGGCGCCAGCTTCGCCCCCAGGTCCTCCAGCAGGTCGCGGTAGAGGTCGAGCCCGTCCGGCCCGCCGTCCAGGGCCAGGTGCGGCTCGAAGCCGGCCACCGCCGGCGCCAGCCGCGGCACCTCCCCCGCCGGCACGTACGGCAGGTTGGCCAGGACGAGGTCGAAGGGGCCCCGCAGCGCCGTCAACAGGTGGCCCTGCAGGAAGTCGACCGGCGCGGCCCCCGCTCCGGCCCGGGCCGCCCCCAGCAGGCGCCGCGCGTTCCCCCGGGCGACGGCCAGGGCCGCCGCCGAGCGATCGACGGCCACCATCCGGAGGGCGACGCCGGCGGGGACGCCGGCGACGACGGCGACGGCGATGGCCCCCGAGCCGGTGCCGACGTCGACCGCCCGCAGGGGCGGCCCCCCAGAATCCTGCCCGGCGCGCCCGGGAGCGAGCGCGTCGAGCAGGGCCAGGGCGCGCTCCACCAGCGTCTCTGTGTCCGGCCGCGGAATGAGCACCCGGCGGTCGACGGCGAACGTGAGCCCCATGAACTCGCGCTCGCCGGTGAGGTAGGCCACCGGCTCGCCGCCGGCGCGGCGGGCCAGCAGGGCGTCGAAGCGCCGCCCCTCGTCCGCGGTCAACCGGCGCTCGGGGTGGGTGAAGAGGTCGCTGCGGGAGAGTCCCAGCACGTGGCGCAGCAGCACCTCGGCATCCAGGGCCGGCGTGCCGTCCGCCGCCGGCGCCGGCGCACCGGCCAGCAGCGCCGCCGCGGCGAGGCGGGCGGCGCCCACCGTCCGCGCCGGCCGGCCGGCCGCGCCCCGGCCCACTACCGGAACATGTCGAACGTGGCCTGGCGGATGAGCGGCCCGACGCCGGGGTCCGGCTCGTCCGGCTCCGGCCGGAGGTAGGCGTAGCCGCGCACGATCGCCACCGGCACCCGGTCCAGCTTGCCCATCACCAGCTCGGCCGCGCCGGCCAGCTGGTCGACGACGGCGATGCTGGTGGCGTAGAGGGTGCGCCCGTCCGGGTCGATCTCGCCGTGGTAGCCCCGCAGCGAGGCGATTCCGGCGCAGCCGATGGCGATGTTCGTCTGCCCGGTGCGCCAGGCCCGGCCGAACGTGTCCGAGATGACCACCGCGACGTCGACCCCGGCGATTCGCCCGAAGGCCTCGCGCAGACCCCGCGCCGAGGCGTCCGAGTCCAGCGGCAGCAGCACCAGCCGGCCCTGCCCCCCGGCGTTCGAGCCGTCGACGCCGGCGTTGGCGCAGATGAAGCCGTGGTGCGTCTCGGCGATCAGCACGCCGCGGTCCATGCGCACGATGCGCCGCGTCTCGCCGAGCACCACCTCCACGTGGCGCGGGTCCTTGCCGAACTGCGTCGCCCAGGCCGTCGCGAAGCCGCTCGGGGTGACGTCTTCGAGGGAGACCAGCCGCCCCTCGGACTTGCTCACGATCTTGGACGTGACCACCACGACGTCGCCGGACTCCAGCCGCTCGCCGGCGGCCCGGACGGCCTCGAGGATGGACGCCACCAGATCGAGCCCCGGCTCCACTTCGGGCAGGCCGGGCACGGCGAGCACACGCACCACGCAGGTACGACCTTTCCGTCCCTAGCGGACGCGTGCGGCGGCGAGCAGCACTTCCTGGGCATCCAGCGCCGGCTGCCCCGGCGCCGGATGCAGCCGCTCGTAGCTCCCGTCCGGGCGCAGCTCGTGGGACCGGGAGGTGTCCCGCAGGTAGAGCCGGAGCACGTCGTCGCGCAGATACGCCAGCCAGCCCTCGTCCTCGATCGGGAAGATCGACTCCACCCGCCGGTCCAGGTTGCGCGGCATCAGGTCAGCGCTGCCCAGGTAGATCTCCTCGGCGCCGCCGTTGCGGAAGTAGTAGATGCGGTGGTGCTCGAGGAAGCGCCCGACGACGCTGATCACCCGGATGTTCTCGGAGAGCCCGGGGACGCCGGGGCGCAGGATGCACATCTCCCGCACCAGCAGGTCGATCCGCACCCCGGCGTTCGACGCCCGGTAGAGCAGGTCGACGATTCGGGCGTCGGTCAGCCCGTTGACCTTGAAGATCAGGTGCCCCTGGCCGCCGTGGGCGACGTGCGAGATCTCGCGGTCGAGCAGCTCAACCAGGCGCTGGCGCCAGCCGCCGGGGGAGACCAGCAGCCGGCGGTAGCGGGTCTGCCGCGAGTAGCCGGTGAGGCGGTTGAACAGGTCGGTGACGTCCGCGCCGAGCTCGGGCCGGCAGGAGAGCAGCCCCAGGTCGGTGTAGCCCCGGGCCGTCCCGGCGTTGTAGTTGCCGGTCCCCAGGTGGACGTAGCGGCGGATGGAGTCGCCCTCCCGCCGCACCACCAGGGCCGCCTTGGCGTGCGTCTTCAAGCCGACGATGCCGTAGACCACGTGCACCCCGGCGTCCTCGAGCTCCTGGGCCCACTCGATGTTGTTCTCCTCGTCGCCCCGGGCCTTGAGCTCGAGCAGCACGGCGACCTGCTTGTCGTTCTCGCGCGCCCGCTTCAGGGCCTCGACGATGGGCGAGTTGTCGCCCACCCGGTAGAGGGTCTGCTTGATGGCCAGCACGTCGGGATCGGCGGCGGCCGCCTCGACGAACTGCACCACCGGGGCGAACGAGTCGAAGGGGTGGTGGAGCAGGATGTCCCGCCGGCGGATGGCGGCGAAGATGTCCGCCCCCTCGGCGAGCGCGGGCGGCACGCTGGGCACGAACGGCGGGTACTTCAGGTCCGGCCGGTCGAGGCCCAGCAGGTCCTTCACGTCCGCCCGGCCGAGGGGGGCGCTGGCCACCTCCTGCTGCGCCCGCTCCGCGCGCATCTCCCGGATCAGCAGGGTGCGCAACGGCGACGGCATCTCCCCGGTGCACTCGTAGCGCACGACGAAGCCGAAGAAGCGCTCGCGCAGGCTCTCCTGCACGGCGTGCAGGAGGGTCTCCCCCTCCCGCTCCCGGATCTCCTGATCGGCGTCCCGGGTGACCCGGAAGAGGTAGCGCCCGACGACCGGCACCTCAGGGAAGAGCTGGTCGAGGTAGGCCCCGATGATCGACTCGAGCCAGACCAGCTGGATCGGCGTGTGCGCCCCGTCTTCGACCTCCAGCGCATCGAAGCCCTCCGGCGGCGGCACCGGAACGAAGCGCGGCAGGTTGCCCGGCACCTTGACCCGGGCGTAGCGCAGCCCGGCCTCCGGGTCGTCGAGGGCGACGGCGAAGTTGATGCTGCGGTGGGAGATGTGCGGGAACTTGCGCGCCGGGTCGATCGCCAGCGGCGTGAGCACCGGGTAGACGTGCGCCTCGAAGTAGGCCCGGGTGGCCTCGCGCTGCCGGTCGTCCAGCTCGTTGACGGTCAGCAGCCGGATCCCGGCCCCGTCCAGCTCGTCCTTCAGGCCGAGCCAGAGGGCGTCCTGCTCGGCCAGGATCGGGCGCAGGCGCTCGGCGACGGCCTCCAGCTCCTCGGAGGCGGTGCGCCCGTGGGGCAGGAGTCCGGCCGTCCCGGCCTGGACGCCCTCCCGCAGCTCCCGCAGTCCGGAGACGTCCAGCTCGAAGAACTCGTCGATGCGCTGGTGGGTGATGCCCAGCAGCCAGACCCGGTGCAGCAGGGGGTGCCGCCGGTCCTGCACCTCCTCCAGGCAGCGCCGCACGAACTCCAGCCGGCTCAGCTGGGCGCTGAGGTAGCGCGGTCCCACCGGCTCGACCGCCGGATGGACGGCGACCGGGGCCCGCTCCAGGGCCACCGCCGGGGACTCCGGCGCTTCGGGCGCCTCGGCCACGGCCGCCGGGTCGTCGGCCTTGATGGCGTCGACGCCCCGGACGCTGGCCGGCGACGTCCACTGCTGCACATCGGCCACCTTGGGCTCTCCCTCGCACCCCGCAGAATTGTCGTCCCGGCAGGGTACCGCTCGTTGCCCCAAACCCTAACCTTCTAATGTTACGCGTGCAAGCTCGCCCCCTCCCGGCGGCCCGGTGGCCCGATAGGCCCGATAGGCCCGGTGGCCCGATGGGCCCGACGGGACCGGGCCGGCGAGACGGGCTCAGCGCGCCGGCGGCGCGGTCGAGCCCCGGACCACGAGGCGGACGGGGAAGACGGTGTGCTCCGGGCGGGGCGCCGCCCCCGGCCGCTCGACGCGCCCCAGGCCCCGTACACCGTGCCGCCCTTGACGACGGTGGCCCAGCCCGTCGGCGAGGTGGCGGCGGCGGCGGTTGAGCGGCTGCTGGCGCGCGTCGAGCGGCCGGGGGCGGCGCCCCGCCCGGAGCACACCGTCTTCCCCGTCCGCCTCGTGGTCAGGGGCTCGACCGCGCCGCCGGCGCGCTGAG
>DATLLM010000324.1:0-4947 GCA_035537855.1 Chloroflexota bacterium
GGGTGGGGCTGATGGCCCCGGCCCCTCCACCGCCGCCGCGGCCCGACCCGGCCCGGATCGAGGCGGCGGCCCGGCTGCTGGCCTTCGACGCGCCCGGACGGGTGGTCGAACTCCGGGCGCTCCGCGTGAGCGCGCGCCCGAACGGCGCGCCGGCCACCCTGAGCGGCTACTACGACGACCCCGCCCGGTTCGCTGGCGACGCGGCCCGGCTGTCCCCCACGAGCGAGGGGGTCTATCTCACCCTGAACGAGATCCACCCGGCGCTCCTGGCCCGGCGGGCCAACCGCTGCGCCCGCATCCGGGAGGGCGAGGGGACGGCGGACGCCCACGTCCGGCGCCGGCGCTGGCTCCCGGTCGACTGCGACCCCGTCCGGCCCAAGGGCATCAGCGCCACCGAGGCGGAGCGGGCGGCCGCGGCCGCGCGGGCGCGGCAGGCCGCGGCCTTCCTCGCCGGCCTGGGCTTCCCCGAGCCGGTGGTCGCGGACAGCGGCAACGGCGCCCATCTGCTCTACCGCATCGACGAACCGGCCGCGGACGGGGGGCTCGTCCGGCGCTGCCTGCAGGCCCTCGCCCTGCGCTTCGACGACGCGGCCGTGGTGGTCGACCAGGCCAACCACAACCCGGCGCGGATCTGGAAGGTCTACGGCACCGTGGCCCGGAAGGGGGAGCACCTGCCGGCGCGGCCCCACCGGCTGGCCAGCATCCTCCCGGCGCCCGCTCCGCCGGCGCCGCTGCCGGTGCTGCCGGTGACGCCGCACGCGGTCCTGGAGCGCCTGGCCGCCGGCGCCCCGCGGCCGGAGCCGCGGGCCGCGCCCCGACCCGCCCCCGGCCGGGCCGGGATCGACCCGGAGGCCTTCGTCCGGCGGGGGGAGGCCGAGCGCGGCTGGCGCGGGCGGTGGGGGGCGTGGCAGGCCGGCCGGAAGTACGTCTTCGACGTCTGCCCCTTCGTCCCCGACCACACCGACCGGGCGGCCTACCTCCTGGTCTTCCCCTCGGGGGCGGTGGACTTCGGCTGTCACCACAACGGCTGCCAGGGGAAGGGGTGGCCGGAGCTCAAGGCCCTCCTCCCCGCGCCGCCGGCGCCGGCCGGGGCCCGCGGCGCGGGAGGCCCCGACCCGGCCGCGGCGGCCGGGCCGCCCGATGACGATGACGGTGCGCCCCCTCCCGGACTCGCGGACGCCCCCGGCGCCCGCGGCGGCCGGCGGCCGGCCTCCGGTGCCCCAGCGGCCGGGCTCGAGCCCTGGGGGGAGCCGGTGCCCCTGGAGGCCGGGCCCGGGGCGGCCGACCTCCCCGCCTGGCCGGACGGTGTCCTCCCCGAGGCGCTGCAGGCCTACGCCGCGGGGGTCGCGCAGAGCTACCAGGTGCCGGTCGACCTGGTCGCGCTGAGCTTGCTGGGGGTGCTGGCGATCGCCGCGCAGCGCAAGGCGCAGGCGGAGCCCCAGCCGGACTGGACGGAGCAGCTCGCCCTGTGGGCCTGCCCCATCGGGGAGAGCGGCTCCCGGCGCAGCGCCGTCCTGGCCCGCGTGGCGGCCCCCCTGCTGCGCTACGAGACCGAGCGCCGGCAGCGTGAGCAGGCGGACGCCGATGCCAGCGAGAGCGCGCTGCGGCTGGCCCGGGACGACCTGCTGCGGGCCGAGCGGGACCGGTCCCGGGCGGCGGACGCCCTGGCCAAAGCCCGGGGCAACCCGAGCGTCGCGGCGGCCGAGCGCGACGCGCTGCGGCAGGCGCTGGACGGGCAGCAGCAGCGGGTGACGCAGCGCCTGGCGGACGCGCGCGCCGCCGAGGCCGCCCTGGTGAAGCCTCCGCGGCTCCTGATCGAGGACGCCACCGTCGAGGCCGCCGCCACCGTCCTGGCCGAGCAGGGGGAGCGCCTCGGCATCGTCTCCAGCGAGGGCGACTTCTTCGAGAACCTGGGCGGGCGGTTCGGCAAGCAGGTGCCCGTCTCCTTCTGGGCCAAGTGCTACACCGGCGACCGGCATGTCGTCGACCGCCGGGGGGGCGGGGGTGTCGACGGCACCCGCCCGCGCACCGAGGTCCTGGAGCGGCCGTGCCTCTCGATGGTGCTCTCGCCCCAGCCGGTGGTGCTGGGGGAACTGCGCGACCGGCGGACACTGCTGCTCAAGAAGGGGATCATGGCCCGCTTCGTCTACGCCGTGCCGGCGTCCCGGGTGGGCTACCGCGAGCTGCACCCGGAGGCGCTGCCGGCGCGCGTCGAGTCCCCCTGGCACGCGACGGTGGGGCGCCTGCTGGCCCTGGAGTACGCCCAGGACGTGGGGGCGGTCACCGGCCAGAAGCGGGAGGTGCCGCATCGGCTCCGCTTCAGCGCCGCGGCCGGGGCGGTGCTGGACGGCTTCCGGGCCGACGTCGAGCGCCGCCTGCGGCCCGGGGGCGACCTGGCCCCGCTGGGCGAGTGGGCTCACAAGTACGTCGGCCACGTCGTGCGGATCGCCGCGCTGCTCCACCTCGCGCAGCTCGCCCTCCTCGCGCACCAGGGCCGTGAGGACGGCCGGGAGGCGGTGGTGCTCACCCCCGTCACCAAGGATGCCCTGGCCCGGGCGGTGGCGCTGGCCCCGTACCTGGCGGCCCACGCCCGGGAGGCGCTGGGGCTGTTCGCCGACGCCGCCAAGACTCAGGGGGCGGCGGTGATCAAGACCTGGCTCGAGGCCCGCCCGCGGCGGGAGTTCAGCCAGCGCGACGCCCACCAGGCCTGCCGCCGGCACTTCGACGGGCCGGACGAGGTGGCCGACGCCCTGGACGTCCTGGAGGCCTACGGCTACGTGCAGGACGCCCCCGGTCCGGTGACCCGCCCGGGTGCCCGGTGGGGCCGGCCCAAGCGCCGCCGGCTGCTCACCAACCCCATCTGGCTGCCCGACCCGCCGTCCCCGGACGCGCCGGCGGCCCCGGCGCCCCCAACTGAGTACACCGGAGGGACTTTTGAGAACGCATTGAGTACGGGCCGGAACGGCTCTGCGCTATCTGGTAGCGAGACTTTTGAGGACGCTGAATACGGTGAGTACGCCCTCCACGAGGGGCAGCCCCCCGCGACGCCCTCCGTAGGGGCACCGCCACCCACTACGGCGCCGGACGCCCCCCCGAGCGGCGATGGGGCCACGGACCCCCGTACTCAGCGTCCTCACCGTACTCAAAACTCGGCGTACCAGGAGGAAATACCCCCCGCCGCGGGCGTCCTCAAAACGTCCTCAAAAGCGCCGGGGCGTACTCAAAAGTCCGACCCGGCGGCGCCGGCTGGCGCTCCGGACGCCGCCGGCCCCTTCGCCGAGCGGGCGCCGCATGACCCGGCGCGCCTGGCCTACGGCACCGCGCAGCGCCACGGCTTCCCCTTCCTGCGCCTGCGCCGCGGCCGGACGTTCGGCCCCGGCGAGGGCGGCTGGTGGCGCGACGTGGGCCGCGCCGAGGGCGAGCGCGACACGGAGGCCCTCTACCGCGTGGTGCGCCACTTCGACGTGGGCGATGAGGATGGCCCGGCGCCGACTGGCCTCACCCCGGAACGCCCAGCAGCCGACACCGGGCGAGAGGAGACCGACCGATGAGCGAGACGACCGAGACGACCAGGGAGCCCGCGCCCGGCCGGCGGTGCGCCGGCTCCTGCGGGCTGCCCATCCCCGCTGACACGCACACCACCTACACTGTGATCGGCCCGGACGGGACGCTCCGGGAGTTCTGCGACGGGGACTGTCTGGGGACGTCCTCCCTGGTGGCGTCGCGGGAGGGGGCGGCGCCGGCCCGCCTGGCCGCGGTGGTGCGGGCGCTCGAGGGGGCGACGCGGGCCGGGCCGTTCGACGTGGTGATCACCCGGTTGAGCGGCGGGCCCTGGACGTGCGAGCTCAGCACCATCGGCGAGCCGGGAGGCGGCCTCGGTCGCGCGCTGGTGGCCGGTGAGGGCACCGAGGAGACCCTTCGCGAGGCCATCGCTCAGGCCCTCACGGCCGCCGGCGTCATCGTCCGGGCCGGCGAGGCGGGCGGCTGATGCCGCCACCGTGCGCCCACCGCCGCCACGCCGACCGGGGGACTATCGCGCGTTCTCCCCCTACCCCGAGGCGGCCCGACCGGAGCGAGACGCTCGACCGGTCCACGCCCCCCGAGGCGCTGCGGGACCGGCGGCGAGGCGGTAGCCTACGAGGTGATGCACCTCGAGCACGCCGAGCCCGCCACGCGCCGCTTGCCGGGCGCGAACCCCGATGCGCGGAACCCGCGCCCCGTGCGCCCTTCCCCGCGCGTCCCCGTCATCACCGGCGCCGGTCAGGAGGCATGACATGGTCGACGTGGTGGCCCTCCCCGAGGCGGTTGCCCGCCCAGCCCCTGAGGCCGACGCGGACGAGTACCTGGAGTGGCTGCGGGAGCTGGTGGCCCCCGACCGGGCCGAGCTGCTCGACGGGGACCTCGTCGTGAGCCGGGCGCCCGACCCGGAGCACCAGGACGCCGGCGGATCGCTCTACGCCTGGCTCCTGCTGTGGGCCCGGACGACGGGGCTGGCCCGGGTGTGGCCCGCCCCGGTGGCGGTTAAGTTGGCCATCGGCGAGCGGGACGTGGAGCCCGACGTCGTCCTGCTGCGCCACGACAACCCGCGGGCGCGCCTCGTCCCCCGGCAGCCCCGCGGGCGCAGCCGGCGGGCCCGTCGGGGCTACGTCGAGGGCCCGCCCGATCTGCTGGTGGAGGTGATCAGCCCCGGTGCGGCGCCCCGCGACCTGGAGTGGAAGCGGGACGTCTACGCCCGCTCGGGGGTGGCCCACTACTGGGCGCTCGACTTCGAGACGCGCACCGCCACCTGCTTCGCCGCGCCGGCGGGTGGGCGCTACCCCCGCGAGACGACGGTCCCCTGGGCCGACTTGCGCTGGCCCCCGGAGGGGGGCACCCGGTGGGGCGACTCCCCGACCTTCCCGGAGGCGGGCGCCGCCCGACGGTGACCGGTGCCGCCGCCCGGATTGG
>DATLLM010000325.1:0-2836 GCA_035537855.1 Chloroflexota bacterium
CCCTTGTCCTGTTCGTGCGCTCGCGCTCAGACGGCGGCCGCCAGGTCCCCGCCGCCGGGTGCGATTCCCGCCGGCATTGTACTCGCGGCCGGTCCGCTCCCGGCGGCTGGCGGCGGCGGGGCGCCGGGGACTACCCTGCGCAAGGGAGGACAGCGATCGCGTAACGGGGACGGGCGGCGCGTACAGCCGCCGGGGAGGAAGACCGATGACGAGTCGTCGTGCGGTGCTTGGCGGTCTGGGCAGGGCCGTCGCGATCGGCGCCGGTGGCGCCGGGCTGCTGGCCGCGGCCTGCGGCCAGCCGGGTGCGGGCGGGGAGGCCGGGGAGAGCAAGCCGGCCGGCGGCGTCCAGCGCGGACAGGTGACGTACCAGAGCTGGGCCGACCTCAGCCGGCCGGACGTGCAGGCGTACTGGGCTGGGTGGAGAAGGAGTACGCCAGCCGCTTCCCGGGGGGCACGTTCAAGCACGAGATCGTGGCGTTCGAGGAGTACCCCACCAAGTTCACCATCATGGCCGCCGCCGGGACGGTGCCGGACGTGATGTCCACGAGCAACGCCTGGATGCGGGACTTCTGGGCCCTCGGCGGCCTGACGGCGCTGGACGACCTGGCGAAGAAGCAGCCGGACGTGGCCCTCAACAAGTTCGTCCCCGCGTCCGCCTTCTACGCCGTCCGGCAGGGCAAGCTGGCCGGGCTGCCCACCGGCGGCCCGGACAGCGAGGTCACCCTGGTCAACACGCGCCACTTCCGGGAGGCGGGACTCGACCCCAGCTACGACAAGCTCAAGGCCTGGACGTGGGAGGACTTCGACGCCGCCGCGGACAAGCTGACCGTGCGCCGCGGGACGGACGTGGAGCGGGCCGGCTACCAGGTGAAGGTCCCGGACGGGCGGCACCTGGCGGTGTGGATGTACAGCCAGGGCGGGAGCCTCTACAACAAGGACTACACCGCCCTGGACGTGAACAACGAGCAGGGGGTCCGGGTGCTGGAGCACCTCCTGCTGCTGCTCAACGGGAAGCGCGTCTCCAACGGCCTGGGGGGCGCCCTGACCGACCTCTTCCTGCAGGGCAAGGCCACCATGGCGCAGGGCGGCAACTGGCAGGTGCAGGAGCTCAAGCTCAAGAACCCCGAGCTGGAGTTCGACATGCTCGCCTACCCCAGAGCGCCGCAGGGCGGGAAGTACGCCACCGCCACCTGGGTGAACATGGAGACGATGCCCAAAGCGACGAAGCACGCCGACCAGGCCTGGGAGTTCCTCACCTGGCACGCCGCCCTGCCGGCGGCGCTGAAGCGCCTGGAGGTGCTCAACCAGTACGGCCCCCGCCTGGACTTCTTCGAGAGCGCCGAGTGGAAGGCGCGGGTCAAGGAGATCCCCCAGCTGCAGCGCACCCAAGACATCGCCGCCGTCGGCGGCGAGCGCCCGGGGCTCCGCTTCGACCAGATGGAGGCGGCGATGAAGCCGGTCCTCACCGCGGTCATGAACGGCCAGACCTCCCCCCGCGCGGCCGTCGCGGAGCTCGATCAGGTGACGAAGCCCCTGCTGGCCGGACTTCCGGCCGCCGCCCGCTAGGCGCCGCCGCCCCGCCGGGCCTGAACGGGTCGGACCGGGCCCGGCCTGTCCCGGGCGGGCGCTGACCGGGTCGAGCGCCTCCGGCGCCTCCGGCGGCGCTCGCTGGGCGGTGACGGCGTCGTGGACGGATTCGTGGACGGCGTCGATCAGGTCGTCGACGTCGAACGGCTTGGCGATGAAGCGCCCGGCCGTCCCCCGGGCGAGGGCGGCGTCGATGCCCGGCTGGTCGGGGCGGGCGGACATCAGGATCACCGGCGGATCGCGCCACTCGGGGTCGGCCCGCAGCAGGGCCAGGAGCTCCAGCCCGGAGATGCCGGGCAGGTTGACGTCCACCACGAACACCTCAACCCGCACGTGGTGGCAGACCTCCCGGGCGGCGGCGGCGTCGTGCACCACGGTCGCGCCCCAACCGGGGACGCGATTGAGCAGCGTCCGGAGGAGCTCGGCCAGGGCTTCGTCGTCTTCGACCACCAGAATGGTCAGCGTCTCGTCGCCTTCGAAGGCCACCATCGCTTCTCCCTCCCGGTAGGGAGGCAAGCGGCGTGCCACCGGCCGGGCGCCGCCGGCGCGCCCCGGCCTCGCGGCCGCGAGCCGGTATGCTCGCCGGGGAGACAGAGACTGGGCGTGGCCGTCACGATCGATGAAGTCGCCCGCGTGGCGGGCGTCAGCCGGTCGACCGTTTCGCTGGTGGTGCGGGGGCAGCCGCGGGTCGCCGACGCCACCCGGGAGCGCGTCGAGGCGGCGATCGCCGCCCTGGGGTATCGCCCCAGCCGGCTGGCGTCCGGACTGCGCAGCAACCGCAGCTACATCCTCGGACTGGTGGTCAGCAGCCTCAGCTTCCCCCACCACGCCCGCATCGCCGTGGGCGTCGAGGAGGCGGTGGAGGACGCCGGCTACAGCGTCCTGGTGGCCAACTCGCGGGGCAGCGCCGAGCGGGAGCGCCGGCACATCGAGCGCCTGCGCCGCTACCAGGCGGATGGCCTCCTGGTGGCCCCCTTGCAGCACACGGCGGCGCACGCCGCCCACCTCCAGGCGCTCCACGACGGGGGCTACCCGCTGGTCACCATCTACCGCGAGGTCCCCGGCCTGCGCGTCCCCTTCTGCGGCGTCGACGCCTACGACTCGGTGCGCCGCCTGGTGGCCTACCTCGCCGGGCCGCTCGGGCACCGCCGCATCGCCCTGATCGCCGGGGACGGCGGCAGCCCGGTCACCGCGCAGCGCGTCGCCGGGTGGCGGGACGAGCTGCGGGCCCGCGGGCTCCCCCCCGACC
>DATLLM010000326.1:0-2486 GCA_035537855.1 Chloroflexota bacterium
CCTTGAGGTAGCGGGTCAGCTCCTGGGCGATCAGCCCGAACGCCGGCTTGGCGATCAAGCAGCCCCAGGGCTCATCCTGGGGGCGGTCGATCTTGACCAGGACGACGAACTGGGGGTCGCTCGCCGGCACGACGCCGACGAACGAGGCGATCGTCTGGGTCGGATCGTAGCCGCCGTTGACGGGGATCGAGGCGGTGCCGGTCTTCCCGGCGACGTAGTAGCCGGGCACGAGCTGCCCCTTCACGCCCTCGTTCTCGGCGGCGTTGACCATCATCTGCAGCAGGGTGGCCGAGGTCTCCCGGCTGATCACCTGGCGCACGATCTGCGGCTCGGCCTTGCGCGCGACGCGCCCGGTGACCGGGTCGACCACCTTCTGAACGACGTAGGGCTTCATCATCATGCCCCCGTTGGCGATGGCCGCGACGGCGGTGACCATCTGGATGGGGCTGACCGAGATGGCCTGGCCGAAGGAGTTGGTGGCCAGGTCGACGTCCGACCAGTCCTTCGACGCCGGGTTCTTCACGATGCCCAGGGCCTCGCCCTGGAGGTCGATCCCGGTGGCCTGGCCGAAGCCGAAGAGGTTGACGTAGCGGTAGAAGCGCTCCTTGCCGGACTGGAAGGCGACCCAGCTGGCGCCGATGTTGGAGCTCTTCTCCAGCAGGGTGACCATGTTGGACAGGCCGTTGGCGTTGCCGTCCCAGTTGCGGATGACGTAGCCCCCGATGGCCAGGGCGCCGGTGTCCTGGTAGGTGGTCTGGGGGGTGACGACGTGCTCGTTGAGGGCCCCGGCCATGGTCACCAGCTTGAAGGTGGAGCCGGGCTCGAAGAGGAACGTGACCGCCGGGTTGGCGAACACCTCCGGCTGGGCGGCGAACTCGGTGTAGCGGTTGGGGTCGAAGGCCGGGCGGCTGGCCATGGCCAGGATGGCCCCGCTGCGGGGCTCCATGACGATGACCGTGCCGCCGGAGGCGCGGTGCTGCACGACGGCCCGCTCCAGCTCGCGCTCGGCGATGTACTGGATGGTGCGGTCGATGGTCAGGTGGACGTCGAGCCCGTCCTCCGGGGGCATCCACTGCCGGTCGCCGAAGGCGATCTCGTTGCCCGCGGTGTCCTTCTCCGCTTGCAGCCGCCCCGGCTTCCCGGCGAGCAGGTCCGAGTACTGCCCCTCGACGCCGTAGCGGCCCTCGCCGTCCGCGTCGACGAAGCCGAGGACGTGGGAGGCCAGGTGGGCGTCCGGGTAGATGCGGGCGGTGGCCGGCTCGAGGAAGATCCCGGTGACGCGCAGCTGGGCCACCTGCTCGGTCACGTCCGAGGCGAACTTGCGCCGGTTGAGCAGGGGGACGACTCGCCGGTTGGGGTCGGTCAGGGCGGGCAGCAGCAGCTCCGGGGTGACCGGGTCGGCCGGGGTGGAGAGGAGGGGGGCCAGCTTCGCCGCCACCACCTCCGGCTGCTTGATCCGGGCCGGCTCGGCGTAGATGTAGTCCATGGACTGGTTGCCGGCCAGCAGGTCGCCCTTGGCGTCGCGGATGGCCCCCCGCCGGGCGGGCACGATCTCGTCCAGGGTGTGCTGGTTGGTCAGGCGCTCCTGCAGCCGGGCCGACTCGAGCACCTGCCAGTAGACCAGGCGCCCGGACAGGGCGGCGGTGCAGAGGACGATCGAAGCGAAGACGAGGACGATGCGCCAGGGGCGCATCGCCGGCGGAGCGCCCCTGACGGCGGTCGCCATGGGCTACCGCGCCGGCCGGCGCAGGTGGAGGGCCTGCGCCAGTCGCTCCCCCCAGTTCGTCGGCCGCTGCTCGGCGGCCGCCACGGCGCGGTCGACGGCCGCGTCCACGTCCGCCGGGGCGGCCCCGGAGCGGACGAAGTCCGGCGGCGGGGCGGGCACCATCTGCAGCCGGGCGGTGGCCTCGGCCTCCACGCGGTTGAGGGCCTGCAGGTGGGCCTCCTGGATCAGCAGCAGCTGCTGCTGGCGCTCCAGGCGGTTGCGCTGCTCCTGGGCGGCGCTGATGTCGTAGCCGGTGGCGGCGACCCGGGAGGCCTGGGTCAGGTAGAGCAGGCTGGTCAGGGAGACGAGCACGATGGTGGCGAAGGCCAGCGTCACCGGGCCCAGCTCGAAGACCCAGGCCGCTCGGGCCCGCCGCTGCTTCGCAAGCGTGATCGGCTTTGCCACGTTCATCGGTTTAACTCGCTCCGCCGGGGTCGAGTTTCTCGGCCGCGCGCAGCTTCGCGCTGCGGCTGCGCGGGTTCTCGGCCACCTCGGCGTCTCCCGGCGTCACCGGCTTGCGGGTGAGCGGAAGGAGGTCGGGGCGCTCCCGGATGAACCGCTTGACGATGCGATCCTCGAGGGAGTGGAAGGCGATCACGGCCAGCCGGCCGCCGGGCTTGAGCGCCGCCACCGCCGCCGGCAGGGCGGACTCGAGGGCGCCCAGCTCGTCGTTGACGGCGATCCGCAATGCCTGGAACGTCCGCGTCGCCGGGTGGATGCG
>DATLLM010000327.1:0-5131 GCA_035537855.1 Chloroflexota bacterium
GCGCTCTGTAGCACCACCTGGTACTCGAGGGAGTGCCTCCCGGCCCCCCGCGCCCCCCGATGGCGGCCGGGGGCGAGGCCCTCGAGGAAGCGCCGCCAGATCCACACGGCGGCGATCATCTTCGCCCCGGTCAGCATCCAGAGGTACGCCGCGCCCAGCAGCGCGACCACGACGCAGACGATGAGGGCGACGGGGAGCAGCTCGGCGCCGTGGGCGATGAGCCAGGCGGTCAGCCGGTAGGCGGGCTGCTCCTCGGCGGTCACGCGATGTCCTCCCCCGTGGCTTCCGTGGCGGCCGGAACGGGCGGTCTGGGGGCATTCTGCCCCGGATCGCCCTCGGGTGCCACCACGAGCCGCAGGCGCCCGTGCGGGTCATCCTGGGGCGCCCGAGGAGTCGCTGCGCCGACGGCCAGGTACACGCTGGCCTTGGGGCCGCCCCCGGGGGTGTCGGCGTAGCCGCCGACCGTGGCGCGGCCGCTGGCGACCAGGGCGACGACGGCCTCGTGGGCGCGCTGGCGGGGGATCCCGGCCTGCTCGGCCAGCACCTTCATCGTGGCCCCGGCGCGGCCCGCGTTGCGCAGGGCAACGAGCACCTTCGCCTCGTTGGCGGTAGGGGTTGGTGAGGGTGCGGAGCCAGGGTGCAAATCCGCAACGCGTTGCGGATTTGCCTCTGTGGCGCCCTGCCGCCGGTAGCGGGGCCGCTGCCCGGACTCGGGCCCCGCCCAGATTCGCTCGATGGTCAGCGCCTGCTCCGGCGTCGCGTCCGGGAAGCGGGTCTTGAACCACTCCAGCTGGCGCACGGGGTCCTGCCGCGAGCGGGCGGCGCCGCCGGGCGCGGTGCCGGTGACGCTGAACCCGGTGTCCAGCTTCGCCTCGATCACCGTCCCGCCCCGGGGGCGCGTGGGATCCGTCCGGGGCGTGTGGTGGAGGATCAGCACCCCGGCCCCAGCGGCGGTCAACTGCCGGCAGGCGCCCAAGGTCTTGAGCATCAGGTCGTTGTTGTCGCCGCCCATCCACTCGCCGAGGGAGTCGATGATCACCTTGTCGTAGCGCCCCCGCTCCACCAGGCCGCGCACGGCTTCCACCACGGCGGCCCACTCGGTCAGGCGCAGCTCGCCGTCGACCACCACCGGGCGGTAGATGTCCGTGGCGTAGAGCACGTCGAGCAGGCCGCCGGCGCCCTTCGAGGGCAGCAGCCGCAGCCGCACGGCGTCCAGCCGGCCCGCGGGCTCCGCGTAGAGCCCCCAGCGTCGCAGCGCCGGGGCTAGCGTCTCCCCGCCCATCTCGCTGAGCAGGAGGACCTTCCGCGGCTTCGTGGTGGCCAACCCGCAGAAGTCCTCGCCGTCGTAGCCCGCCCGCAGCGAGCCCCAGACGATCTCCGACTTGCCCACCCCGGCTGGACCCACCAGCATGCTCAGCAGCCCCGGACCGTCGAGCGCCCGGGTGTAGAACTGCGTCTCCGCGTAGCTCGCCGTGGCCACCCGCTGCGCCGAGACCGGCTTCAGCTTGACCACCGGCGTGGGGGTCAGGCTGCCTGTCGTCGGCCGCGTTGTCCGTTGTCCGGAGAGCCCTCTCCCCCCCATACCCCCCAGATGGCGGACAACGCCCGCGGACAACGCCAGGGCGAGCAGGTGCCCCGCCAGCGGGCGGGAGAAGGCCACCACGAGCAGGGCCGCCGCGAGCGCCGCCAGGCGCCACAGGACGGCCCACAGGGCGCGCAGCAGCCACCACGTAGCCAGCCACGCGCCCCGCAGGACGAACCCCACCAGCCACGCCAGGGCCAGCAGGATGGGCACCCTAGACGCTCCCGCGCACCGCCTCACCGAGGGCGACCCAGACCGCCTGGCCCACGGCCACCACGATCCCGGCCGTCTGGCTGAGGTTGGCCAGCGCCGCCACGCAAACGCCGATGATCACCAGGCTGACGACCAGGCCGCGGACGGCGCGCTCGCTGCCCCCGGTCAGCAGCACCCCGAGGAACTTCCAGCCCAGGACCACCATCACCACGGCGCCGGCGAGCTGCACCAGCAGCCGGACCAGCGCCCCCGCCAGGTTCCCGAACGCCCCGCCGCTCAGTTCCATCCCGGTTCCCTCGCTCGACTTACTATGCCACCATTGTACATTGGTGCCAGTGTTAAGGGGCGGACGATTGTGGTAACTACAGGCGACGTGGCGGAGCGGAAGCGGCCGGAGGAGCGCCCCTCCCGGCTGGTGGTCGAGTACTACGGGCCCGGGGAGGAGGAGCTCGTCCTCCGCCTCCGGCTGTCCGCCGTCCGCCGCAAAGAGCCGGTCCGGGAGTGGGTGCTGCAGGCGATCCGGGAGCGGCTCGCGCGGCTCGAGCCGGCGGGGGAATCCGACGCGCGTGAGCCGCCCCGCGGTGCCGAGGGCCGCGCCGCCGACCCGCAGGGCGAGTAGCCGCCGGTCGGGCGGCGGTGGCTCAGACCACCGGATGCGCGGCGGCGGGGCGCTCGAGGGCCTTCCGCACCAGCGCGGCACCGGCGGCGACGCGGCCCTCCGCCGGAGGCACGTCGAGGCGGATCAGGACCAGCGCCAGCACCTCCGGCGACTCGGCGCCGTAGAGGTCGATCGTCTCGGCCACGTCGCGCAAGGCGGCGCCGAGCGTCTCGTAGAAGCCCACGGCATTCTGCGAGTCGATGTCCCACAGCTGGTAGTCGCCCCGCTGTGCCCAGTCGGTGGCGTGCTCGCTGGCGCTCATGGCCGTGTTCCCGAAGCCGTGTCCGTTGCGGTGCGTCGCCGATCGTCCGCCGCGCGGCCGTGCGTGGCCGCGCGCTCTTCCCACTCTACACGACCCCGGTCACGTAGCCGAGGAGCACGTCCGGGTCCCCGACCAGCGTCCAGTGACCGGGCCCCCTGGTCTTATGAACGGCGACCGGGGCGCCGTCGGGGATCCGCAGCTCGACGACGGCGCCGACGAGCGGAACGACGCGGCGGGTCGCCTCCAGCGCCGCGAGCGACTCGAACACGGAGATCCCCGCGTAGAGGCGCGGGTCGCGGCGCTCGGGCGGGCGAGCGCGCAGCCCCTGCGCCTCGCGGGAGCGGAAGTCCTGGCGGGTGGGCGGGAGCGTCCGCACCACGCGATAGCACACGAAGGCCAACGTCGGTCTCCGGCCCCATTGTGGCGGACCGGGCGGCGGCGACCGCCGTTGCCCCCACCAGCTGGCGCGGCTTCCGCCGGGGATCGCGCCAGGGTCACCATCGGAGGTGCGCGCGGGGGACGGCGGTGGATGCGACCGAGCACCGCCGCCAGGGCCTCGGGCTCAGTAGGCGGTCACCCCCTCAGGGAGGGGCTCCGCTTCCACCAGGTCGGCCGTGCCGGGGGCCACCCGGCGGGCGGCGGCGCGGATCGGCGCGGCCCGCCCGGCGCCGGCGCACAGCCAGAGGCAGCCGTCCAGCGCCCCCTCCTCGAACTGAACGGCGTACCAGGCCTGCTTGGCGTCGTAGAGCCGGGACGCCTTCTGGTGCAGCTCCACCTCGATCGCCAGGTGCCACCCGCGCTCCCCGCCCCGGAGCACCAGCACCCCGTCGGGCACCAGCAGTGCACCCCGTTCGCGCCCACGCCCGGTCTCCCGCCGGGCGAGCCACAATCGGCCGTCGTAGACGTCCACCTCGGACACCCACTCCGGGTCACCGCCCCGGTAGCGGCGGGCGCACAGCCAGTCGGCGACGTCGGCCACGACCAGGCGGTGGCGCAGCGAGGCGGCGGCGCGCGGGTCCGGCCGGGCGTGGCGCGCGGGGAGGCCCAGCTCCGCCCGCCCCGTCGGCGTGAGCAGGTACGCCCCGTCCTCGCGGTGCCCGATGGGCCGGCGCAGCAGATAGCCCGCCCCGCAGAGCTGGCCCAGTCGGTTAAGCGCCGTCTTCGCCGAGGAACTGTCCGGCCAGTGGCGGTCAGCGACCTGGACGGCGGACAGGCACCCGAACCGGTAGATGTCTCGCAGCACCTCCCGATCGCGCGGGGTCAACAGCAGCACGGGGGCCCCCGAAACCAACTTCCCTCCGGGGACACGCCGCGGCATACCACGCACAACAAAAGACCGAGAACCCAGAGTTCCCGAAGGGAAGTTGGAGGGCGCGGGATCGACGCGCTCAGGCCGCGTCATCGGCGTCGTTCTCCTCCGCGGTCTCCTGGTGGAGCGGGGCGAACGCCTCCCACACGGTGCGCGGCGGGGCAGGAACCGACCTAGGAACCACGGCCCGGGGCGGCGCCGGCGTCGACTCCTGGGTCGACTCCTGAGTGTCGGGCTCCGGTTCGGGCGCACCCTCCTCTGCCCCCTCACCCTCGCCCTCGCCCTCAGGCGGCGGCGCCGAGTCGATTTCGCGCGCGGCGGCGGGCTCCGCCATCGGTTCCAGCACCCACGTGCCGGCGCCACGGGCGGCCTCCCCCTCGGCGGCGAGGGCGGCGGCGCCCTCGGGGGTCCGGGAGCGCACGATCAGCTCCGCCGGCGACCTGCGGGCCAGGTCCGGCCGCCCCTCCGGGTCGGCGCCCGCAGCCACCCCCGCTCCCGCCGGCGGGAGCGCCTCGGCGGGTGCCTGGACACCTCGGCGGCGCGGCGCACGGGGTGGGAGGGCGAGCCACAACGCGCCGGCCGTCACGCCCGCCGGGAGCCACACGCGCCAGGTGGCCTGGAGCGCGGCCAGCCACCAGAGCCCGGCCGTGGCCAGCACCGCCGGCCAGCCCGCGTCCAGGCGCTCCGCCCACAGCAGCCACGCCGCCGGCGTCAGCAGACCCACGGCCAGGGCGATCCCCCGTGTCGTCACGGCTCCTCTCCCCACGCAGGAGTAGAACAGCGGTTCTATCGTACCCTGCCGGCGCGGTCGCTGGAGACGCCGTTGCCGCCCGTTCGCGGCGGCTCGCGGCATGGGCAACCTCGGAGCGGGGGCGGGGCCGCTACTGGCGAGTGCTGGCGGAGCGCCGTCCCGGTGCGCACGTGCTCCAGCGGCTTCCCACGCGTAGTTTCAAAGTAACTCCGATGCGCCCGGCGGCCCCCGCCGTCGAGCTGGACCCGGGGCGTGGGGCTGGCGGTGCCCCGGCCGGCCAGGGATCGGCGGCGGGCCACCGGCCCGCACGGACCGCACGCGGCAGCGGGAAGGAGCGGACGTGGGGAGCGACGGGG
>DATLLM010000328.1:0-6578 GCA_035537855.1 Chloroflexota bacterium
GGGTGGGGCGCTGCGGCCGGGGCTATTCGACGGAGATCAGGTAGTCGTAGTGGGGCTGGCCGCCGAAGACGAGCTCGATCTCGGCGCCGGGGTAGCGGTCCTTGAGGGCCTCGACGAAGGCGCTCGCCGCCGGCTCGTCGGCGTCCTCGCCGCGGTAGACGGTGATGATCTCGGCCTTGCCGGCCCCGGCCCGGTCGAGGGCCTCGGCGGCGGCGGCGGCGGCGCTGCCGGCGGCGGCGACCACCTTATCGTCGAGCAGGCCGAGCAGATCGCCCTCGCGCACCTGGAGGTCGTCGATGGTGACGCTGCGCGTCGCCCGGGTCACCTCGACCGTGCGCACGGTGCCGGCGGCGCGGCCCATAGCGGCGACGTTCTCTTCCGGCGTCGCCTGCGGGTCGAACGCGAGCTGCGCGGCGATGCCCTGAGGGACGGTGCGGGTGGGCACGACCAGCACCCGCGGGCCGCCGTCCTCGCCGCCGATGCCGACGGCGTGCTCGGCGGTGCTGACGACGTTGCCGTTGTTCGGCAGCAGCACGACGGCGGCGGCGTTCGCCCGCCGGGCGGCGTCCAGCAGCTCGCCGGCGCTGGGGTTCATCGTCTGCCCGCCGGGAACGATCTCGGTCACGCCGAGGCTGCGGAAGACGTCGGCGAGGCCGGTCCCGGGGGCGACGGCGACGGTGGCCACGGCCAGCGCCGGCGCCGCCGGGGGGGCCGCGTCCGCGCCGTCACCGGTGGCGCCCTCGCCCGGCTCGCCGGCGGTGTCCACCTGCGAGCGCAGCCAGGCGTCGTGCTGGGCGTCCATGTCCTCGATGGAGATGCGCTGCAGGCGCCCGTAGTCCTTGGCGAAGCTGAGCAGCTGGCCGGGGTCTTCGGTGTGGCCGTGGACGCGGACGAAGGACTCGTCCCCGACCACGAGCGCCGAGGCGGCGAGCGCCTGGAGGTCGTGCCGGAGCTGATCGAGGTTCAGCGCCTCGCCGTGGATGATGAACTGGGTGCAGTAGCCGAACTCGGCGTCCGGGGAGAACGCGATCTCCGAATCCGGCACGCCGGGTCGGGCGCCTTCGCCGGTGTGCGCCGGGGTGGTGGGCGATTCGGGGAGGGACTGCCCGGCCAGGGCGAGGACCATACCCTCGAGGATGACGCGGTAGCCCTCGCCGCCGGCGTCGACGACTCCCGCCTGTCGCAGCACCGGGAGCTGCTCCGGGGTGCGCTCGACCGCCTCCTGGGCCGCCGCCAGGGCGCGCTCGAGCACGAGGCGGCAGGTGGGGGCGCCGTCCTGGGCCTGCCCGGCCGCGGCGACGGCGCCGTCCCCGGCCATGCGGGCGACGGTCAGGATGGTGCCCTCCACCGGCCGGGTGACGGCCCGGTAGGCGGTGGCCGAGCCCTCGGCGAGGGCGGAGGCGAGCAGGGAGCCGTCGCACGACTCGTGCTCGCCGACGCCCCGGGCGATGCCGGCGATGATCTGGGAGAGGATCACTCCGGAGTTGCCCCGGGCGCCCATCACGGCGCCCTGGGCGGCGCCCTTGAGCACGGCCCCGGCGCCCCCGCTCTTCGCCTTGCGCGCGCCGTCGAGGCAGGAGCGCATGGTCAGCAGCATGTTCGTGCCCGTGTCGCCGTCCGGCACCGGGAAGACGTTCAGGGCGTCGACGGCGGTGGCGTTGCGCTCGAGCCAGCTCGTCCCCGCCTCCAGGAGTGACCGGAAGTCCTCGCCGCTGAGGGTGGTGGCCGGCGTGTCCGCTCCGAGCGCGCTGGCCGGGGGGAGGGCGCCGGATTCGGCGCCCGGCTTCGCCGTGGTGAAACGTGGCATCTCTGGTAGACTCAGAGTTCCGGGCAAGGATAGCACAGGGTGCCGGCCCGCCCGCTTTCCGGCGCGGAGTGGGGGCCAGGCGCCCCGCGGAAAGGTTTGGATCTGATCGTGGCCACGCGTTGCGAAGTCTGCGGGAAGGGCACCGTTACGGGGCGGAACATCCGCAGTAACGTCTCACAGGGCTGGTTGCTGCGGGCGCACAAGACGAGCCGCAAGTTCAAGGCGAACGTGCGCGACGCGACCATCATGGTGCAGGGCACGCCGACCAAGATTCACATCTGCACGCGCTGCCTGCGCACGCGCTCCAAGACCACCGGCTGACCGGGCTAGGCCTCCTCGTGAGGCGAAAGCGGTAACTCTGACGCCGCCGGCTTCGCCCGGCGGCGTTGCACGTCCGCCCG
Organism: Chloroflexota bacterium; assembly: GCA_035537855.1. Classification (GTDB taxonomy): domain Bacteria; phylum Chloroflexota; class UBA11872; order UBA12225; family UBA12225; genus DATLLM01. The sequence goes on from DATLLM010000328.1 coordinate 2,209, forward strand.
CAGCTGACCGCAGGCGGCCTGGATGTCCCGCCCCATCTCCCGGCGCACCGTGCAGATGATGCCCCGCTCGCGCAGCACGGCGTGGAAGGCGTCGACCGCCTCCCACGAGGAGGGAGCGTAGGGCAGCTCCGCCACCGGATTCATCGGGATCAGGTTGACGTGCGCGTCGAGCCCCCCGACCAGCGCCGCCAGCTCGCGGGCGATGACCGGGGTGTCGTTGACCCCCGCCAGCAGGGTGTACTCGAACGTGACCCGGCGCCCGGTGTGGCGCTGGTAGGCGCGGCAGGCGGCGAGCAGCTCGGCCACCGGGAAGCGCCGGTTCAGGGGCACCAGCGCGTCGCGCAGGGCGTCGTTCGGGGCGTGCAGCGAGACGGCCAGGCGCACGGCCAGGGGGTCACGGGTCAGGCGCTCGATGCCCGGCAGCCAGCCGGAGGTGGAGACGGTCAGGCGGTGCACGCCGAGCTGCGCCCCCTCCGGATGCACCAGGCGCTCGACGGCCGCCATGGTGGCGTCGTAGTTCAGCAGGGGCTCGCCCATGCCCATGAAGACGACGTTGCGCACGAGGGGCGGCTCGCGGCGCGACCAGCGCAAGAAGTAGAGCGCCTGCTCCAGGATCTCGCCGGACGAGAGGTTGCGGGCGAAGCCCATCAGCCCGGTCGCGCAGAAGCTGCAGCGCACGGGGCAGCCCACCTGGGTGCTGACGCAGACGGTGGCCCGCTCGGCGCCGGTGCCGTCCGAGCGCTGCGGGTAGCGCATCAGGACGCTCTCCACCAGCTGCCCGTCCGGCAGTCGCAGCAGGGCCTTACGGGTCTCCCCGTCCGATGAGACGCGCTCCGTCACCGCCTCGACGGCGCTGAAGCGGTAGCGCTCGCTCAGGGCCCGGCGCAGGGCGAGGGGGACGTTGGTCATCGCCTCGAAGCCGGCGGCGCTCGAGCGGTAGAGCCAGCCGGAGACCTGCTGGGCGCGGTACGCCGGCTGGCCGAGGCCGGCGACCGCGTCGCGCAGGGCGTCGAGCGAGAGGTCGGTGACCGGGGGCAACGGGGACGGGCGCGAAGACGCCCCGGCGGGAGAAGCCGGGGCGTCGACGGCCGGAGGGGACAGCGCCACTAGTCGTTGCTCCGGCGCATCCCGGAGAGGAGCATGCCGTAGTACAGCAGCTGCGAGAGGGCCTGGGCCAGACCGGCGACGTAGGTCAGGGCGGCGGCGTCCAGGACCTTGCGCGCCAGCCCGGAGTCCTGGGGGGTGACCAGGCCGTTGGCGTCCAGCAGCTGCATCGCCCGGTTCGAGGCGTTGAACTCCACCGGCAGGGTGACGGCGGCGAAGATGGCGGCGGCGCTGAACAGGATGAAGCCCAGGGTGGCCAGCTGGAAGCTGGAGATGAAGAAGCCGATGAAGAACAGGATGTAGCCCAGATTGCTCCCGATTCCGGCGACCGGGACGAGGCCCTGGCGGAGGCGCATGGGGGCGTAGGCGGTGGCGTCCTGGATGGCGTGCCCGACCTCGTGGGCGGCGACGCCGATGGCGGCGACGGACGGGGTGGCGTAGACCGTGTCCGAGAGGCGCACCACCTTGGCCCCCGGATCGTAGTGGTCGGTCAGGTTGCCGGGGATGCGCTCGACGTTGACGTTGGACAGGCCGGCGGCGTCCAGCACCTGGCGCGCCACCTGCGCGCCGGTGAGGCCGGTGCTGTTGGCCACCTGCGAGTACTTGCCGAACGTCGACTGCACGCGCCACTGCGCCCACATGGCGAACAGGAGCGCGGGCAGGACGAAGACGAAGTACATGGGGTCGAAAAACATCTCGTCCTTTGCCTTCGAGGGCCGCTGGTGCGCGCTCTGCTTCTACCCGCCATCCACGCTGGTGGCGGGCGGAACGCGGCCACCTGCCCTCGAGGTTCTTATACCATGCGACTCGATAGATGTTGATAAGAGTTCGATAAGACCTCAGCCTGAGGCCCGCCGCCGGAGCGCGGCCGCCGGGCCGGCCGGGCGGGTCGCCGGCGAGGGCACCGGGCCGGCGTACCGGTGGTGAACGAGACAGCCCCCGCCGCCGGCGGGGGCTGGTCGTGCCGGGCGCCCGGGGGCGGCCCGGACGAGGCGGATTCGGGACGAAGGCGAGCGAGGGTCAGTCCGGCCGGACCGGCCTCAGCTGCACTTCTGGGCGGTCTCGCCGTTGCTCCCGGTATCGAACGACTGCCCGCAGGCGCACGACTTCTTGGCGTTGGGGTTGTGCACCGTGAACCCGGCGCCCATCAGGCCCTTGACGAAGTCGATCTGGGAGCCGCGCACGAAGTTGGCGCTGAACTCGTCGACGAACACGTTCAGGCCGGCCTGCTTGACGACGAAGTCTCCGTCGTCTGAGCTCTCTTCGAGCGACATCCCGTAGGAGAGCCCGGAGCAGCCACCGGGGCTGACGAAGACGCGCAACCCGATGTCGTCACGGCCCTCTTCGGCGATGATCTTCTGCAGCTCGGAGACGGCCGTCTCCGTCAGGGTCACCAGAGGCGTCTCGACGGTCGTAAGCGTGGCAGACATTGGCGCTGGGAACCTTCTTTCCGCATAGAATCGTAGCAGACGCCACCAGGGGCGTAAACAGCCAGAGGAGTGCCGCCAGCCATGGTAAGTCGACGCCTGATCGTCTCCGCGCTCGCCCTCTCAGGCCCGCTGGCCCTGGCCGCCTGTGGCGGGTCGAGCGCCGCCCCCGCGGCCCAGCCGACGGCGGAGCCCTCGGCGACGGCGCAGCCTTTCCAGATTCAGGTCCAGATGATCCCCCAGGAGGCGCGTCTGGGCACGGACGAGAACGTCATCGTGCGGGCCACGTTCAGGCGCCTGACCAGCGGGCAGATGCGTCCGGTCTCGGGCGCGCAGATCGCGGCCGTGGCCAATTACCCCTCAGGGCCGCAGACGTTCTCGTCCGAGGTGACCACCTTCCCGGACGGGCGCGCGCCGGACCTGGCGATCCCCGTGGCCCCCGCCCAGCGGGCCGGCAACGTGCGCGTTGAGGTGACCATGAAGTACCAGGGGCAGGAGTTCAAGCAGGCGGCCGGCTTCACCGTGCGCTGAGCCGGACCCCGCCGCGACCGGGGCCGGGCGCCCGGGCGCTAGACTCGGGAGAGAGATGAGCGACTCGGCGCTGGTGGAGATGGCCGTCGAGGAGCTGCGCGGCCAGCGCACCTTCCTCTCGTCGGACGAGGCGACCGCGCTGACCCTTCCGGCGGACCTGGAGGACGAGGACAACCTGGCCCTCGACCGGGTGCGCCGGCGTCGCCTGTGGATCTACACCGCCCTGCGCGACCGCTATATCGGAGAAGGACGCCCGCTCGACGACTGGCTGGCGATGATCGAATCCGAGGAGGCGGTGGCCGGCGGGGAGACCCTGATCACCCGCCTGGCGCGGCAGGTGCTGGAGTGGAGCGTGCGCACCGGCGACCGCACGCTGATGTTCTGGGGCTTCGCCGCGAAGGCGCTGCGCTGGTTCGGACTGATCCTGCTCTTCCTCGCCGGCTGGTCGTGGTACCAGGATGCCGGCACGTTCGTGGTCGCCACCTCCGGCGCCCTGGCCCTGCTCCTGCTGGCCGGCTCGGTCGCGGCCGCACGCCTGACGGCGGCGCGAGCGAGCGGGCTGCTGGCCGGGCTCCGCCGGCCGGCCACCGGTCTGCGGCCGGGAGCGCCCGAACCGGTCTAGGCCCTCCCCCGGAGGACCTATGTCCCAGCGGTAGGGGGTTCCGCGTGCAGTGCCCGCTCCGGCGTTCGCGCCGCGGCCGTGCCCTCCCCCGGAGGACCTATGTCCCAGCGGCAGGGTGCTCCGCGTGCAGTGCCCGCTCCGGCGGTCGCGCCGCGGCGGTGCCCTCCCCCGGCGGACGACTGAACGCTGGTCCCGCCGGTCAGGAGACCTGTTCGGCGTGGCCCTGGGGCAAGAACTTCAGCCAGGACTCGTAGGCGGCGCCGTGCAGGCGCTGCACCCAGAGGAAGTACTGCACCGGCTGGGGGCGCCGCGGGAGGTGGCGCAGACGCATCCGCGCCTCCTCCACCGTCTTCCCGCCTTTGCGGTGATTGCACGAGCGGCAGGCGCTGACCAGGTTGTCCCAGGTGTGCGCGCCGCCGCGGTGCTTGGGCACCACGTGGTCGAGAGTCAGGTCACGGGCGCGGCTGCCGCAGTACTGGCAGGTGTAGTCGTCCCGCATGAAGATCTCGCGCCGGGAGAGGCGCACCTGCGGGCGGGGCCGCTTGACCATGTAGGCCAGCTTGATCACGCTCGGCCGGGGGAGGATGGCCGAGGGCGTCCGGAAGCCGTTGGCGCTGAGCTCGAGGACTTCGGCCTTGCCTCGGTCGACCAGGACGAAGGCGCGTCGGGCGTTACAGATGTTCAGC
>DATLLM010000329.1:0-2706 GCA_035537855.1 Chloroflexota bacterium
AGGATGGGGAACTCCCCCGGCCGGGAGAAGGTGAAGGTGAACGACTCGCCCGGTCCGATCGGGCCGCTGTCGAAGCTGGCATCCTGGGCGCTGACCGTGTGCACGTTGGTGCCGCGATTGACCCAGGTCACGGACGACCCCGCCCGGACGGTCAGCCGGCCCGGCTGGTAGCGATTGTCGGTCATGACCACCTGGGTGCCGGGCGCCGCTGCGCTGCCCGGCGTCGCGGTCGCGGCCCCGATCGCCGCCGGCGCCGGCGCCGGCCCGATCTGGTGCCCCTGGTGCCCGGCCAGGGCCGCGGCGGGGGCCGCCGGGGCGGTCACCGCGGCGATCGGGAGGGCGCCCTCGTAGCGCAGGGTGGTCATCATGCCGTTGGCCATGTGGTGCTCCATGTGGCAGTGGAACATCCACACCCCCGGGTTGGTGGCGTGCAGCTCCACGTCCACCCGCTCCGACGGCCTCAGGGTCACCGAATCCTTGGTCAGCGCCAGTCCGGGCGGGACCGGGTTGCCGTCCGTGGCCACGATCCGGAAGCTGTGGCCGTGGGAGTGCATGGTGTGGATCAGGTTGCCGGCGTTGATCAGGCGCAGGCGCACCCGCTCCCCCTGCCGCACGACGATCGGCGGGATCGCCTCGTGGGCCTTGCCGTTGAGCAGGAACAGGTCGTAGTCGAGCTGCCTGGAGAGGGGCACGTCCGGCCGGCCGGACGGCAAGCGCGCCGCGTCTGCGGCCACCGCCGGGGTCAGGCTCAGGTCCCACTCCGAGAGCGTGTAGGTGTACTCGCGGTCGTACGCGGCCGGCTCGGGGGCCCTGGGGTCGACGATGAACGGGCCGTACAGACCGAGCGGCCCCTGCAGCTCGGCGTCCCCCTGAGGCGAGTGGTACGCGCGCGTGCCGACGCCGGTGGCGGTGAACTCGTAGACGACGCGCCCGCCCGGCGGCACCATCCCCGGCGAGCGGCCCGGCCCGCCGTCCGCGGACTCGGGCACGTCCAGGCCCTCCCACTGCACGGCCGAAGGCACCGGCAGCCGGTTGGTGAACGCGACGCGGACCAGGTCGCCCTCGGCCACCCGGAGCTCGGGGCCGGGCACCGTGCCGTTGTACGTCCAGGCCTTGACCGAGGCGCCGGGGAAGAGCTCCCAGTCGGCCTCCTGCGCCGTCAGCTCGAACTCCCGCACCGCGGCCGCCGGCGCGGCGGCGGCCGGGGCCGCCTGCGGCGCGTCGCCGGGTCTCCACGGGGCCGCGGTCGCGACCCCCGCGAGGGCGGCGAGGACGCAGAGCGCCACGCTGAACGCGCGCGACGACCCCAGCCGGCGGACTGCGCCCATTCGTCCCACGATCCCCCCCCTGCGCCCCCTGCGCATCCCGCGCTCGGAGCAGCCACCGCTGCGCAGCAAGCCCCGCCCCGGCGGCCGGCGGGCCCGGAGCCGGTGGGACCGGCGCTACTCGATCATGGGCCGGGTGCGCCTGACAGATCACCGGCCGCCCCCTGACAGGACGCTGCCAGTCCTACCGGTTCCGGCGCCGCCGCGGGAAAGGCGAGGCGGCGGCCGCCCCGTGCGAGGGCGGCCGCCGGGAGCCGGTGTCGCGCCGGCGAGCCGAGCGACAAGCTCAACCGCATCGCAACGCAGCGGTTGAGGTGCCGCCGGCAGGGCGGGGCGCTATTCGGTGACGGTGACCCTGCCGCGCATCGTCGGGTGGATGAGGCAGAGGTAGGCGTAGCTGCCGGGTGGCGCGTCGAAGCGCAGGAAGTAGGCGCCCCCGTTGCCGACGATCCCCGAGCTCACCAGTCCCTGACCGGCGTACGTCGAGCCGCCCACCGGGCCCGCCACGTTGGCCGGGATCACCAACAGCGGCGGCCCCCCCGGCTGCGCCGGCGGGCGCGGGTCGATGAAGTCGGGCGGCGTCGTGCCCGACGGGAACGAGATGGTGTGCACCTCGAACGGATCGGGCATGACCCACACGACGGTGTCGCCCCGGCGCACGCTCAGGTCGCCCGGCAGGAACTGCAGGGCGCTGGCGCCGAACCCGTCGCCCAGCCCCGCCATCGCCGTGTGGACGCCCCCCATCGTCTCCGAGCTCACCGCCGCCGCGCCCGCTTGCATGCGCGACAGCAGGGAGCCGGCGGTGGCCTGGCCGCGCGCCGTGGCCTGGGCCGGCGTCTCGGTCAGCGGCGCCCCCGCCTCGCGGACGTTGACCTCCCCGCGCATGCCGGGGTGCAGGACGCAGACGTAGCCGAACGTGCCCGTGCGGGTGAAGGTCAGGCTGAAGGTCCCGTTCGGATCGTTCGGGATGCCCGAGCTGACCTGCTGGGTTCCGTCGTACGCGATCACCGGTCCCGGCGGCCCGATGGGGAAGGCACCCGGCCCGAGCATCAGCTCACCGGGCCCCGGGCCGGGCACGATGTCCGCCGGGGAAGGCTTACCGCTGTTGAACGTCACCGTGTGGGGCGCCGGGTTCATCGACCACCGCCAGGTGACCGTGTCCCCCACCCGGATGGTCAACGGGTTGGGGGCGAAGCCCTGCATGATCACCCCGTTCGTGGGGTCGACGGCGCTGACCTGCACCTCCCACTGCTGCGCCGCCCCCTGCGCAGCGACCGGTTGGGCGCCGGCGCCGGCCAGCGCAGCGAGCAGCGCCGTCAGCGCCAACGCGACGGCGACCGCGAACGCGGGCTGAAGTCCCCCGCGCGTCCGGCGTCCGGTC
>DATLLM010000330.1:0-10506 GCA_035537855.1 Chloroflexota bacterium
CTACCCCCAGCAGGCCTTCCCCTACGCCGACCTGGTGGCCGAGAACCGGCGCCGGGGCAAGAGCGACCCGGAGTACGAGCTGCTGGACACCGGCGTCTTCGACCGCGGCTACTGGGTGGTCGAGGCCACCTACGCCAAGGCCGCGCCGGACGACGTGCTGATGCGGGTGACGGTGAAGAACGCCGGGCCGGTGACCGACCGGATCCACGTCCTGCCCACCCTGTGGTTCCGCAACACCTGGTCGTGGGAGCAGGGCGCGTCCCGGCCCGAGCTGCGCCTGGACGGCGACGCGGTCGTCGCCACGCACGAGTCCCTCGGCGAGTACCGGCTGGAGGCCGCTGCGGGCCCCGGCGGCGGGGCGCCCGAGTCCCTGTTCTGCGAGAACGAGACGAACGCCCCCCGCGTCTTCGGCCCGGGCGCGGCGCCGGGCACGCCGTACCCGAAGGACGGGATCAACGACCACGTCGTGACCGGAGCGCCGACGGTGAACCCGTCCCGGCGCGGCACCAAGGCGGCCTGGTGGTACGTGGCCGACGTGGCCCCGGGCGAGACGGTGGAGTTCCGCCTCCGGCTGCGCGCCGCCCGGGAGCCGGACCTCCTCGGCCCGGAGTGGGCCGGGGCGCCCCTGGACGCCACGGTGGCCGAGCGCACGGCCGAGGCGGACGCCTTCTACGCCGCCGTCACCCCGGCCGGCACGCCGCCGGAGGAGGCGCGGGTGCTCCGCCAGGGCTTCGCCGGGATGATCTGGTCGAAGCAGTACTACGCCTACGACCTCTCCCGCTGGCTGGACGGCGATCCGGGGCAACCGCCCCCGCCGGCCGCGCGCCTGCGGGGGCGCAACACGGCCTGGCGCCACCTGGACGCCGCCGACATCTTCTCCATGCCCGATCCCTGGGAGTACCCCTGGTTCGCCGCCTGGGACCTGGCCTTCCACGCCGTCACCTTCGCCTACATCGACCCCACCTTCGCCAAGTACCAGCTGATCGCCATGTGCCGGGAGTGGTTCATGCACCCCAACGGGGCCCTCGCGGCCTACGAGTGGGCCTTCGACGACGTCAACCCGCCGGTGCACGCCTGGGCCGCGGCGATGGTGTTCGAGATCGACGGCGGGCGCGACCGGGAGTTCCTGGCCCACGTCTTCCAGAAGCTGCTGCTGAACTTCACCTGGTGGGTCAACCGCAAGGACGCCGAGTCGAACGACCTCTTCGAGGGCGGCTTCCTGGGGCTGGACAACATCGGCCCTTTCGACCGCTCGCACCTCCCGGTGGACGGCGTGCTCGAGCAGTCCGACGGCACCGCCTGGATGGCCCAGTACTGCCTGGCCATGCTGGCCATCGCCCTCGAGCTGGCGCGCGAGGACCGCTCCTACGAGGGGCTGGTGACCAAGTTCCTCGAACACTTCGTCCAGATCTCGCGGGCGATGAACCGCTCGGGGCTGTGGGACGAGAGCGACGGCTTCTTCTACGACCGCCTGGTGGGCGCCGGGAGCGACCCGATCGAGCTGCGCTACAAGTCGATCGTCGGGGTCATCCCCGCGCTGGCGGCGCTGGTGGTGGACGACAAGCTCATGCGGGTCAACGACGTGGCCGGCTTCCGGAAGCGCTTCGCCGCTTTCGCCGAGCGCAGCCGCGGCGTGCGCAGCGGCATCTTCGAGACCGGCCGGGAGGTGGGCCACCTGCGCACCGCCCCGGAAGGCACCGAGCTGTTGCTCTCGGTGGTCAGCCCCGAGCACCTGCGGCGGCTGCTGGCGGAGGTGCTCGACGAGGACTCGCTGCTCTCGCCCTACGGGCTACGCTCCATCTCCCGGCGCCACCGCGACGCCCCGTTCACGGTGCGGATCGGCGACGTCAGCGCCACCATCGACTACGAGCCGGCGGAGTCCCGCAGCGGTCTCTTCGGGGGCAACTCCAACTGGCGCGGCCCGGTCTGGTTCCCCCTGAACTACCTGGTGGTCGCGGCCCTGGAGCGGTACCACCGCTTCCTGGACGACGCCTTCACGGTGGAGTGCCCCACCGGCTCCGGCCGGATGCTCACCCTGCAGGGCGTGGCCGACGAGCTGCGCCGGCGGCTGATCGCCATCTTCCTCCCCGGCGCGGACGGCCGGCGGCCCCTCTACGGCGCCGTCGCCCGCTACCACACCGACCCCGAGTGGCAGAACCTGCTGGAGTTCCACGAGTACTTCAACGGCGAGGACGGGGCCGCGCTCGGGGCCTCCCACCAGACCGGGTGGACCGGCCTGGTGGCGGCCCTGATCGCCGGGGGCGGCGTGCTGCCCCGCCGGTCGCCGGCCCGGCGACCGGCCGGGGCGGGTGGGGCGCCGCGCCGGCCGTCGTGAGCAGCGCCCGAGCCGCTGCTGAGAGCGCGACCGGGCACGCTGGCGACGCCGGCGGGTGCGGGCACGCGCCGGCGGGAGGAGCGAAGAGGGATGGGTTGGTGGAGCGAGTGGCGGGCGTGGCTGCGAGAGGCGCTGTTCCAACGCCACCGCTTCGAGGTCTGGACGGCTCCGACGGCGGGGCAGCCCCTGTTTCTCGAAGCGTACGGGCTGCCCCGCCGGGCCGCCCTGGAGGTCGCCCGGGGCTACCTCCGGCACCGGCCACGGGCGGTCGTCGTCGTGATCGACGATCTGGGGACGCTGGTCTTCCCGCCGCCGCGGACCTGGGACTACCGGCGCTGACCGGGGGACGGGCGTGAGCGAGCGCAGCGCCGCAACCGGGCCGTCCGCGCGCCCGAACGCCCCCCGGCGCTCGGCGGGCCGCCGGCCAGGGGAGCGCGGACGCCGGCTCACCGCCGTCGCCCGAGGCCCGGATGGCAGAAGGAGCATGGACGTGCAGCGCAATCTCGGCCGGCGCGGTGGACAGCCAGGGGAAGGAGCCCTGGCGCCCGCTCGCGCGCCGGCGAAGGCCGTCCGGGCGACGCCGCGCCGCGCGGCCGCCCGGGACGGGGCAGCGGCCCCGAAGGTCCCCGCCGGCGCGACGCCGGCGACCCGCCCGCCGGCCGTTCCCGCGCCGGAGTCCCCCTGGACGGCCGCCCTGGAGCGGGAGTGGCTGGTCACCGATGGGCTGGGGGGCTTCGCCTCCGGGACGGCCGGCGGCGTGCACACCCGGCGCTACCACGGCCTGCTGGTCGCCGCCCTGGCGCCACCGGCGCAGCGCACGCTGCTGCTCTCCCGCCTCGAGGAGACCGTGACCTACGGGGGCGAGCGCTTCCCCCTCTCCACGAACGAGTTCGCCGACGGCACCATCGCCCCGCAGGGGTACCGCCACCTGGCGGACTTCGACCTGCGGGCGGGGCAGCCGGTCTGGCGCTTCACGCCGGGCGGCGCCGCCGGCGGCGCCGTCGAGCTGGAGAAGCGGGTGTGGATGCCGGGCCCCCGCACCACCGCCATCGCCTACACCCTGACCCGGTCGCGCGCCCCCGTGCATCTGGAGCTGGTGCCCCTGTGCGCCTACCGCGACATGCACCACGAGACCACCGGGAGCGAGGACTGGCGCTTCGACGTCGCCCGGGAGGACGGCGGACTCACCGTCCGCGCGTTCGCCGGGGCGACGCCGTACCGCCTGCTGGTCGACGTCCCCGCCGGACGGGACTGGACGTTCGCCGGGCCCGCGGGGTGGTGGTGGCGCTTCCTGCACCGCGCCGAGCGGGCGCGGGGGCAGGACGACCTGGACGACCTCTACGCCGCCGGCACCATCGGGTACGACCTGCGCCCGGGGGAGACCCTGCTGCTCCTGGCCAGCACGGAAGACGCGGCCGCCACCCTGGCGACGGCGCCGGCCCTGCGCCGCCGGCTGCGGGAGGCGACGGAGGCCGCGGAGGCCGCGGTGGACGGGGCGGACGGGGCGGACGGGGCGGACACGGAGCTGGCCCAGCTGCGCCGGGCCGCCGGGCAGTTCCTCGTGGCCCGGCCGGACGGGGCGAAGCTCGCCCTGCGACCGGACGGCACGGCGGCGGCGCGGACGGTGATCGCCGGCTACCACTGGTTCGGGGACTGGGGGCGGGACACCATGATCGCCCTCCCGGGACTGGCCGACGCCACCGGGCGCTGGGAGGAGGCCGGGGAGATCCTGCGGGCCTTCGCCCGCTACGTGGACAAGGGGATGCTGCCCAACCGCTTCCCGGATTCGGGCGCCCCGCTCGCCGAGGCCGACTACAACACGGCCGACGCCACCCTGTGGTACGTCCGCGCCGTGGCCGCCGCCGACCGCGCCCTGGGCGGAACGCTCGTGGAGGCCCTCTTTCCGGTCCTGCGCGAGATCATCGGCTGGCACGTGCGGGGGACGCGCTACGGGATCAAGGTGGACTCCCGGGACGGCCTGCTGCACATCGGCAACGGGCAGCTGACCTGGATGGACGCCCAGATCGGGGACTGGATCGTCACCCCCCGGGACGGCAAGCCGGTGGAGCTGGCCGCGCTCTGGCACCACGCCCTGGGGCTGATGGCCGGGTGGGCGACCCGCCTGGGCCGGCCCGAGCTGGCGACGGACTACGCCGAGCGGCGCCGCCGCGCGGCCACCGGGTTCCAGCGGCGCTTCTGGTACGCCGGGGGGGGCTACCTCTACGACGTCGTCGACGGGTCCCAGGGCGACGACCACAGCCTGCGCCCGAACCAGGTGATCGCCGCCGCCCTGCCGGACTGCCCCCTGACCGCGGAGCAGCGCCGGGCGGTCGTGGACACCGCCGTGCGGGACCTGTGGACGCCCCGGGGGCTGCGCACCCTGGCCCCGGCCGACCCGCGCTACACCGGACGCTACGCCGGCGACCAGCGCAGCCGGGACGCCGCCTACCACCAGGGCACCATCTGGCCCTGGCTGATCGGCCCCCTGGTGGACGCCCACCTGCTGGTCTACGGCGACCGCGCGGCGGCGCGCGCCCTGGTCGCGCCGCTGCGCGAGCACCTCTTCGCCGAAGGCGCCTGCGGCAGCGTCAGCGAGCTGTTCGACGGCGATCCGCCCCACGCCGCCGGGGGGTGCATCGCCCAGGCCTGGAGCGTCGCCGAGGTGTTCCGGGCCTGGCAGGCCACGGCGAGCGAAGGGAGCGCGGCGGGCTGATGGAAGTGGTGGAAGTGGTGGAAGGGTCGCCGGCGGTGGTCGGGGGGGAGCCGTTCGGGCCGGGGGGCCGCGCCTCCTGCTGGTCGAAGACGAGCCGGGCCTGGCCGAGGTGCTCGAGCTGCACCTCAGCCGGGCCGGATTCGACGTCGCGGTCGCCGGCGACGGCCTCTCCGCGCTGGAGGCGCTCGAGCGCGGCCGGCCGGACGCGGTGGTGCTCGACCTGACGCTGCCACGGGTGTCCGGTTTCCGGGTCCTGGAGCTCATCCGCCGGGACGCGGTGACCGCCCGTGTGCCGGTGCTGGTCCTGACGGCGCTCAGCTTTCAGGAGGCGAAGGAAGTGGCGCACGCCGGGGCCGACGACTTCCTGACCAAGCCGGTCGCGCCGCAGACGGTCGTCGTCCGGACGCAGCGGCTGCTGGCCCGGACGGCGCACCCCGCCTGAGGCGCGCTCCCGACCTCCACCGCGGATCACCCGAAACGGGGGATGCGCCGGCCGCCGCATGGGGCGAGGATAGGGGACGTGGCGGGGAGCCCGGGGTGTGTACGATCCGGGCCAGAGCGCCGCGAGGTCGGTGGACGCGGAGCGCCGGCGCTGCCGGAGCTGCCGCGCGGACACCCCACCTGCAACCGAAGGGGCGACCACGGGATGACTCTGCGAACGCTGGTGCGTGAGGATCGTGGCTGGTCGGGCGAGTGGCCGGACCAGGGGCCGGCCGAGCCCCTGGAGGCTCAGCCACGGGGAGGAGCCGGGCTCGACGAGCTGCGGATGCAGCTGTTCGGCGTCCCGGAGGTCTGGCTCGGCGGGCGGCCGGTCGTGCTGCGCCGGCGCAGCTCGCTGGCGCTGCTGGCGTACCTGTCGGTGACCGGCCGGTCCCACCCGCGCGAGGCGCTGGCCGCGTTTCTGGCGGACGACGCCGGCGACCAGGCGGCCCGGCTGCTGTGCAACGCGATGTACGAGCTGCGCGCCGTCGTCGGCGGCCACCTGCTGGTCACGCCCAAGGAGGCGGGCCTGGCCCCCGACGCGCCGCGCGTGCTGGACGTCGCCGTCTACCGCACGGCGCTGGAGACCGCGCTGGCCGCGGGCGACATCCCCGGGGCCAGCCGGGCGCTGCGCCTGTACCAGGATGAGTTTCTGGCCGGGCTCGTCCTGCGCGACGCCCCGCAGTTCGAGTCCTGGCTGCTGCAGCAGCGGGAGGAGCTGCTGGTGCTCACGGTGCGCGGGCTCCAGGCGGTGGTCGACCACCACGCGCGGCACGGTCCGCCTGAGGCGGGGATCGCGGCGGCGCGCCGGCTGCTGGCCCTCGAGCCGTGGCGGGAGGAGGCCCACCGGCAGCTGATGGTGCTGCTGGCCCGGGCGGGACAGCGCAGCGCCGCGCTCAAGCAGTTCGAGACCTGCCGGCTGGTGCTGGCGGCGGAGCTGGAGACGGCGCCGGACGCGGCGACGACGGCGCTGGCGGCGCGGCTGCGGGCCGGGCCGCGCCCGGTCCCCCACAACCTGCCGCCGGCGGCGGTGCCGTTCGTCGGGCGCGAGGCGGAGCTCGGCGCGCTGGCCGAGCAGCTGGCCGATCCGGCGAGCCGGGTGCTCAGTCTGGTCGGACTGGGGGGCAGCGGCAAGACGCGGCTCGCCCTGGAGGCCGCCCGCCGCTTCGCCGATCCGGCCGGCGCCCTCGACGAGCACCCGTTCCCGGACGGGGTCTACCTCGTGCCCCTGGGCGACGAGCCCCCCTGCGCCGCCGAGGACGAGGCGGCGGCCCGCATCGCGCGGGCCATCGCCGGGGCCCTCGGCGTCGCCCTCGACGGGGCCGCCGATCCCACCGCGCAGCTGGCCAGAGCCCTCCGCGACCGGGCCCTCCTGCTGGTGCTGGACAACCTGGAGCACCTGGTGGACGGGTCGACCGCCCTCTGGCACCTGGTGCGCCAGGCGCCGCGGGTGAAGCTGATGGTCACCTCGCGGGTGCGTCTGCGGCTCCTCGGGGAGTGGGAGCTGGAGGTGCGCGGGCTCCCCGTCCCCGCCGGGCCGGGCGATCTGGAGTGGGCCGCGGCGGGCGTCCTCTTCCTGCAACAGGCGCGCCGGGCGCAGCCCGGCCTCGAGCCGGATGCGCTCGGCGCCGCCGACCGGGCGGCCGTCGTCCGCATCTGCCACGCGGTCGGCGGCCTGCCGCTGCCGCTGGTGCTGGCGGCGGCGTGGTCTCCGGTGCTGTCCTGCGCCGAGATCGCCGGCGAGCTGGAAGCGGCCGTCGAGGTGCCCGAGGCGCCGCTGCGGGGCCTGCCCGCGCGCCAGCGCCGGATGTGCGACGTGCTCGGCGCCGCCTGGGACCGGCTCCCGGACGCCGACCAGGATGTGCTCCGCTGGTTGCCCCTGTTCCGCGAGAGCTTCACCCGCGAGGCGGCCCGGACGGTGGTCGGCGCCAGCCCCCAGCAGCTGCTCGCGCTGCTGGACTGCTTCCTGGTCGTCCCCGGCGAGGGCGGACGGTACGAGCTGAACGAGCAGGTGCGCCGCTTCGCCGTGCGCCAGCAGGCGGGGCGACCGGACGAGCGGGCCCGCCTGGCGGCGCGCCACGCCGCCCACTTCGCCACCCTCGTCCAGGAGCGGGCGGCGGCGCTTCCCCGCTCCCGCCAGGCCCTGGCGGAGCTGGAGCACGAGCGCGCCAACATCCTGGCGGCGTGGGAGTGGGCCGCGGCGAACGGGCACGCCGACCTCCTGGCGCGCATGCGCCCCGGCCTGCTCCAGTTCCACCAGCTCGCCACCCCCGGGGTCGCCGGCGAGCCGGCGCTCCCGCCCGGGCCGGAGCACCTGCTCGGGAGCGGGGGAGCGCCGGTGGAGGTGCGGGCGCCGGCCGCCGCGCTGCGGTGAGGCCGCGCCGGCGCGGGCGCCACCGCTTGAGACGGATCTGAGGCGCCCCTGAGTGCCTCAGCCGCGAGTGTCGAGCGCGCGGGACGCTCCGGCGCCGACTCCCGGGCCGCTGCGGGCCGCCGGGCGCCGGGCCCCGGGCCGCTGCCGAGGGCGCGGGCCCGGTGGCGCCGCCCGGGCCGGCCGCCGGGCGACGCGCAGATCGACACGGCTGAGGAGGAACATCGCGTGAAGAACGACCTGCTGGTAGCGTTTGTGCTCGGCGCCGTCGCGGGCGGGGTGGGCGCTGTGGCCGCCGCCCGGTTCCTGCGCACGGACGACGTACGCACCCGGCTCGACGGGATGCAGACCCAGATGGCGGAGCTGGTGGGGGAGACGCGCTCCGTCCTGGACGTGACGCGGGCCAACGTCCAGGGGGCCTGGACGACGGTGGCCGACCGCGCCGGGGCCCTCACCGGCCGCTCGGACGGGGAGTCGACCGAAGCGGCCCAGGACGAAGACGCGATCTCGCCCGCGCCGCCGGCGCCGGCCGCCGGCGCCTGACCCCGCGCCCGGTGGAGGCGCCACTCGGAGCCGCTGGGCGGCCCCGGGGGCGGCCGATCTCACCTGAGAGGGCGCTGAGAGGACGGCGAACACGGCGGGTGGCTCACTATCGACCGTGGCCAGCGCCGCCGTTCCGGCAGCGAGCGCCGCACGAGTCGCAAGGAGCAGCCATGGAAACCTCACCGCCTTCACCACCGGCGGAATCGCCCGGCCGCCTCCCGGAGACGCCCGGGAGCGGACAGCCGGCGCGCCCGCGCGTCGTCATCCTGGGAGGTGGCTTCGGCGGCGTCGGCGCCGCGCGGCAGCTCAAGAAAGCCGACGCAGACGTCGTGCTGCTGGACGAGCACGACTACCACACCTTTCAGCCGCTCCTCTACCAGGTAGCCACCGGCTTGCTCGACGGCTCGACCGTCGGGCATCCGCTGCGTGACCTGTTCCACGATCAGGGGAACGTCACCGTGCACCAGGCCAAGGTGACCGGCATCGACCTCGCCGGGCGCCAGGTGCAGTGCGCCGATATGGCGCCGCTGTCGTACGACTACCTGGTGCTGGCGCTCGGCGCCCGGGTCAACTTCTTCGGGGTCGAGGGCGCCGCCGAGCACGCCTTTCCGCTCTACACGCTCGCCGACGCCGAACGCCTCAAGGCGCATATCCTGCACCAGTGGGAGCAGGCCGACCGGGATCGAAGCCTGGTGGACGACGGCGCGCTGAACGTCGTCGTCGTCGGCGGCGGTCCCACCGGCGTCGAGAGCGCCGGGGCCCTGGCCGAGCTCTACCGCGGCAACTTCGCCGCCGACTACCCGCAGCTGCCCGAGGAGCAGGCCAAGATCACCCTGGTCGAGGCCGGCCCGGCGCTCTTCTCCATGTTCAAGCCGGAGCTACGCGCCTACACCAAGAAAGCCCTCGAGAAGCGCGGCGTCGAGGTGCTCCTGGGGGAGGTGGTGGCCTCGGTGACGCCAACCCGGGTCACCTTCAAGTCCGGCCGGGTGCTCCGCGCGCACACCCTCGTCTGGGGGGCCGGACTCCAGGCCCACCCGATCACCCAGACGCTCGGGCTGCCCCTCGAGAAAGGCTACCGGGTCGGCGTTGAGGCGGACCTCGGCGTCGCCGGACACGAAGGGGTGTTCGCCAGCGGCGACATCGCCTGGATCACCGACACCAAGACGAAGCAGGTGCTGCCCCAGCTGGGCTCGGTCGCCCTGCAGTCCGGCGAGCACGCCGGCGAGAACATCGCCCGGCGCATCGCGGGCCGGCCGACCGAGCCCTTCGCCTACGTCGACAAGGGCACGATGGCGACCATCGGCCGCGGCGCCGGCGTGGTGCAGCTGCCGCGGGGGCGCACGATGAAGGGCAAGGCGGCCTCACTGGCGTGGGGCGCGGTCCACCTCGCCCTGCTGTCAACCGGAGAAGACCGCGCCAAGTCCATCGTGAACTGGACCTGGGCGGGCTTCACCCACGAACGCGCCGGCCGGATGACCGTCGCCACGGACGAGACGTGAGGGAGCCGCCGCCACCGGGACCGGCGCAGCGAGAGGAGGCGCAAACCACCGTGCCACCGGATACCGCACCGCCCGATGCCGCACCGCCCGATGCCGCACCGCCCGACGCCGCGCTGGCTGGCCCGCCGGCGTGGGCGCTCGGGATCGCCCTGGTCATCTCGGGCAACATCTTCGCGTTCTGGGCCGTGCGCGTCCCCGGGGCGGCGCTCACGGTCGGCTTCGCCCTGCTCGGCCTCGTGCTGCGGCTCGTCGGGCTCGGCCTGCTCGTGCGCTGGGTGCTGCCGTTCCAGACGTGGTGGGCGTACGTGGTCGCCGCCGTCCTGGCGGCGGGGATGGCCAGCGCCGTCCTCGAGGCCATGGCCCACGTCTTCTGACCCGGACGGTGGCCCGGCGTCGTGATCGGAGCAGGTTCTACACTGCTGCCACGGTGGAGTCCGCGGCCCCGGCGCCGTGCCGGGCCGCAGCCTCCACCCCGGCGTAGGGTAGACAGGTGCCATCGAGCGTGAACGAAACCCCAGCGGAGACCCAGACGCCGGCGCCCCCGGCGGCCGCCCCCCGTACGCCC
>DATLLM010000331.1:0-8749 GCA_035537855.1 Chloroflexota bacterium
CGCGGGTGCTTGCGCACCCGCGCTCCCCCGCGCCCAGGGCCACCGCCTCCTCATGAACCACGACGACATGCCTCGACCGTCCGTTGCGCGAACGCTCCTGGGCGCCGGCGCCGCCCTGCTGGTCCTGACCGCGTGCACACCCGAGCAGCGCCCCACCGCCGGCACGGTGCGGACCATCGGTACTCCCCCCGCGGGCACGGGGTCCATCTCGAGCGCAGGTCCGGAGACGGAGCCCGCCGCCCCCGGCGGCGCGGCCGCGGCGACGCCGTCGTCGCGGCCCACCGGGTCCTGATCCCGTGGCCACCACGGTAGACCGGATTGGCGCCCGGGCCCGCCGGCGGCGCACCGCCGCCGGCGCTCTCGAGCCCGCGGACCGGGTCACCCCCGCGAAGGATTCCCAGGCCGGACACATGAAGACGCACGCCACAACCCCAACCCGCCGTCTGGTGCTCGGCGCCGCCCTCGGGATCGCGCTCATGCCGGGTTGCTCCTCCTCGGGCGGCACGGCGAAGCAGACGCTCACGGTCTACACCAGCCGCGCCCAGGGCCTCGTGCACCCCCTCCTCGATCGCTACGCCGCCGAGACGGGGAACGACCTCCAGGTGCGCTACGACACCACGGCGAGCATCCTCGCCACGGTCAACGAGGAGGGGCAGAACTCGCCCGCCGACGTCCTGTTCCTGGGCGAAAGCAGCGGACTGGCCGCGCTCTCGAAGGAAGGCCGATTGGTGGCCCTCCCCTCGTCCACCATGGAGAAGGTGGACAAGCGCTTCCGCTCGCCGAAGGGCGAGTGGATCGGCGCCTCCGGCCGCTCGAAGGTCGTCGTCTACCACACGAAGACCGTCGATCCCGCGCGCGACCTGCCGCCGTCGATCATGGACTTCACCGACCCCAAGTGGATGCGCCGGATCGGCTGGTCGCCCACGCACGGCGAGTGGCAGCTCAGCGTCACGGCCATCCGCCTGGTCCACGGGGAGGCGGCCGCCCGTCGCTGGGTCGAGGGCATCAAGGCCAACCAGCCGCGGGTGTACCCCAGCCTCAGCGCAACGGTCCAGGCGGCGGCCGACGGCGAGGTCGACGTCGGCTTCGTCAACCACTACTACGTGCCCCGCTTCATGTCCCAGTTCGGATCCGGCTGGGGGTCGCGCAACTCCTTCCTGAAGGGCGGCGACGCCGGCGCCCTCATCGACGTGGCCGGCGTCGCCGTCCTCAAGACCAGCAAGCACCAGGAAACCGCAAAGCACTTCGTGGACTACCTGCTGGCGAAAGAGGCCCAAAGCTACTTCGCCCACGAGACGTTCGAGTACCCGCTCAGCGCGGGCGTCCAGCCCGCCGGGGAGCTACCCTCGCTGGCCAGCCTCAACCCCCCGAACCTCGATCCCGACCAGCTGGCCGATCTCCAGGGGACGCTCAGCCTCTTGCGGTCGACGGGGGTCCTGCCGTAGCCCGCCCGGCCCCCATCCGGTGGTGAGACGTTCCCGGGCGCCGGCGACCATCGTGGTGTTGTCCGCGGTGGTGGCCGCCGCCACCCTCCTGCCGCTCCTGTACCTCGTGCTGCGCGCCGCCGGCGCCGCCGGCGCGCTGGGGGGGCTGCTCTTCCTCCCGCGGACGGGCGAGATCCTGCTCCGGTCGCTGGCGCTGGTGGCCAGCGTGACGGTGGCGGTCGTCCTCGTTGGGGTGCCGCTCGCCTGGCTGACCACCCGCACCGACCTGCCCGGGCGGCGCATCTGGCTGGTGCTCGCCACCCTGCCGTTGGTCGTTCCCACCTACGTCGGCGGCTTCGTCCTCGTGGTCGCCCTCGGCCCAAAGGGCATGCTCCAGCGCTGGCTCGAGCCCTTCGGCGTCGACCGCCTGCCGGAGATCTACGGCCTCCCCGGCGCCGTGCTGATCCTGGCCCTCCACACCTACCCCTACGTGCTGCTCACCGTCCGGGCGTCGCTCATCCGGCTGGATCCGGCCCTCGAGGAGGTCTCGCGCAACCTGGGATTGGACGCCTGGGAGTCCTTCCGGCGGGTCGTCCTCCCCCAGCTCCGACCGGCCGTCGCCGGCGGCGCCCTGCTGGCGGCGCTCTACACCCTGGGCGACTTCGGCGCCGTCTCGCTCCTGCGCTACGAGTCGTTCACCTGGGCCATCTACGTCCAGTACCAGTCCGCGTTCGATCGGAGCCTCACCGCCGCCCTCTCGCTCGTGCTGGTCTTCGTCGCCGCCCTCATCCTCCTCGCCGAGGCCCGCACCCGGCCCCGCTGGCGCGGCGGACGCTCCGGGGTGGGGGCCGGCCGCCGCGCCCGGCCGGTTCGCCTCGGCGGCTGGCGCTGGCCGGCCACGCTGCTGTGCGCCGCACCGGTCGCGCTCGGCGTGGTCCTCCCGGTCGCCGTCCTGGCGGCGTGGGTCGTCCAGGCGATGGCCGGCAACCGGCCGCTGGTTTTTCCCACCCGCGCCGCGACCAACTCGTTCGGGATCGCCGCGGTCGCCGCCCTGACGACCGCGGCCGCCGCCCTGCCGCTCGCCGTCCTGACCGTACGCTTCCCCGGCTGGCTCAGCGGGCTGATGGAGCGCACGGCCTACGTCGGGTTCGCCGTGCCCCGCATCGCCATCGCGCTCGGCCTCGTCTTCTTCGGCGCCGCCTTCGCCCGCCCCCTCTACCAGACGGCGGCCATGCTCGTGTTCGCCTACGCCATCCTCTTCCTGCCCACCGCGCTGGCGAGCCTGTCGGCCGCGCTCCACCTGGTGCCGCCCCACCTCGAGGAGGCGGCCCGCGGACTGGGCCGCACCCCCTGGGGCACCTTCCGGGCGGTGACGCTGCCGATCATGTGGCCGGGCGTGCTGGCCGGCCTGGCGCTCGTCTTCCTGCTGGTCATGGAGGAGCTGCCCGCCACCCTGATCCTGCGACCCGCCGGGTTCGACACCCTGGCCAGCTCCGTCTGGTCGGCGACGAGCGAGGCGCTGTTCGCGCAGGCGGCCGTCCCGGCGCTGGTGCTGACCCTGCTGTCCGGCTGCTCGATCGCGCTGCTGTACCGCCGCGAGGACCGGGCGCGATGACGCCGGTGATCTGGTGCGACGGCCTGGTGAAGGACTTCGGCACCGTGCGGGCGGTGGACGGCGTCAGCCTGGAGGTCCGCCGGGGCGAGGTGCTCGCGCTCATCGGCCCGAGCGGGTGCGGCAAGACCACGTGTCTGCGGCTCATCGCCGGGTTCGAGGCGCCCGACGGCGGCCGCATCGAGCTGGCGGGGGAGGTGGTGGCCGGCGCGGGCCGGCTGGTGCCGCCGGAGCGGCGCCGGGTCGGGATGGTGTTCCAGGACTACGCCCTCTTCCCGCACCTGGACGTCGCGCGGAACGCCGGCTTCGGGTTGGCCCGGCAGGGGGAGGCGGCGGCCCGAGCGCGGGTCGGCGAGGTGCTGGACCTGGTGGGCCTGGCCGGCCTCGAGTCGCGCTTCCCGCACGAGCTCTCCGGCGGACAGCAGCAGCGGGTCGCGCTGGCCCGCGCGCTCGCGCCGGCGCCCGCCCTGGTGCTCCTCGACGAGCCGTTCTCCAACCTGGACGCGGCGCTGCGCTCGCGCGTGCGGGCGGACGTGCGCGACATCCTCAAGCGGGCCGGCGCGACCGCCATCTTCGTGACGCACGACCAGGACGAAGCCCTCTCGCTCGCGGACCAGGTCGCCGTGCTCGATCGGGGGCGGGTGCTGCAGGCGGGTTCCCCCGACGAGGTGTACGCCCGCCCGGCGACCCCGGTCGTGGCGCGGCTCCTGGGCGAGGCCAACGTGCTGCCGGGCGCGGCGTCCGACGGCGTCGCCACCTGCGAGCTGGGGCGGCTGGCGATCGGCGACGCGGGGGTGAGCGGGGCGGTGGAGCTGCTGCTGCGGCCGGAGTCGATCGGCGTGTCCGCGGCGGGCAGCGGCGACGGCGTGCCGGCTGAGGTGGTGCGACGGGAGTTCTTCGGGCGCGACCAGCGGCTGAGCCTGCGGCTTCCCTCCGGGCTGGTGCTGACGGCCCGCACGGCCGCGGGCCAGGCGCTCCCCCCTGGCTCGCTCGTGGTCGTGCGCGTGGTCGGCCAGGCCGTGGCCTTCGCGGCGGAGCGATAGACGGGTGGCGAGCGGAGGCGGGCTCGGGCCGGCGGGCGCGAACCGGACGCCGCGCTGGTTCGTCTGGGCCGCCGCGGCGCTGGGGGTCGCGTTCGCGCTCCTGTATCAGCTGGGGGTGCCGATCCGGGCGTCCTACGGCGCCCGGGTGAACGTCGACGAGCCGTTCTACCTGCTGACGACGGTGAGCCTGCTGGAAGACGGCGACCTGGACCTGCGCAACGACTACGCGCTGCACCGGTACCGGGCGTTCTTCGACCACACGACCGAGCTGTGGTACCAGTCCGGCCCGGGCCCGGGGGGACGCGTGCTCTCGCCGCACAACGTGGGGCTTTCGGTCCTCATCCTGCCCGCGTACGCGGCCGGCGGGGTCGACGGCGTGAAGGCGTTCCTGGGGGTACTGGGTGGCGTGACGGTCGGGCTGTGCGCGCTGGTGGCCGGCCGGGCGACCGGCCGGGCGGGCGCGGCGCTGCTGGCGGCGGGGCTGGTGGGGAGCACGGCCCCCCAGCTCGTCTACGCGACGCAGATCTACCCCGAGCTGCCCGCGGGGCTGGTGCTGCTGGGGTGCGTGTACGTGCTGTTGGGCCGCCGGCGGGGCGTCCGCAGCGCGGTGCTGCTGGCCGCGGGGCTGACGGCGCTGGTGTGGCTGGGCAGCAAGTACGCGGTGGTGGGGGGGGTGGTCGCTGCGCTCGGAGTGGCGCGACTGTCGGTGGCCGGGCGCTGGTGGCTGGCGGGGCTGGGTGCGCTCAGCGCCGTGGCGTACGCGGCGTTCCACCTGGCCGTGTACGGCGGACTGACCCCGTACACCGTGAACCTCGTGTACGCGGGCGCGAGCACGCCGGAGCTGGTGGCGTTCCACTTCGAGCTGTGGAACCGGCTGTACCGACTGGCCGGACTGTGGGTGGACGCGGAGTTCGGGCTGGTGCGGTGGGCGCCGCTGCTGCTGCTGACTCTGCCCGGGCTCGCGCCGCTGATCCGCCGGCACCGGCCGGTCGCGGCCGTGGTGCTGGGGATCGTGGGCGCGCAGGTGCTGGTGGCGGCGTTCCTCAGCATCACCATGCGGGGCTGGTGGTTCCCGGGTCGCATGCTGGTGCCGGTGCTGCCGCTGCTGGCGATCCCCCTGGCGATGGCCCTGGCGTCCGCGCGCGGGCGGGCGACGGCGGTCGTCCTCGGCGGGTACACGATGGCCGTGACGGGGGCGCTGGTGCTGGCGGGACGCGCGGGCGAGGTCACCCTGGCGATCGATCCGTTCCGCCTGCGAGCGCCGCTCTTCCAGGGACTGGCCGGGCTCTTCCCGCGCTACACCGATTACTCGGCTGCCACCTGGGTGCTGACCGCGGCGTGGGTGACGCTGGCGGCGGGGCTGGTGGCGCTGCCGCTGCTGCCGGGCGCTCGAGCGGCAGCGGTCACCCGAACCGCCGGAGCCAACGCATGAGGCGACCGCAGCGGCCGGCCCGGCCGGCACCCGGCTTCTCGGCGCGGGCTGCGCGTCGAGCTACCGGGGCCGGGGGCCGCCGGCGGCGGGCGCCGGGCGGCGGACGAGACGGGGCAGCGCCGCGTCCAGGCGCAGGACGCGCTCCCGCCGCTGCTCGGCCTCCAGGGCGCGGGCGCGGGCGGTGAGCAGGTCGCGCAGGGAGACGGCGCCGGCGACGGCGCGCGGGTTCTGGCGGTCGACCACCGGCAGGCGGGTCAGGCCGCAGCGGGCCATCCGGTCGGCGACGACGCGCAGGGTCTCGTCAGCGTAGGCCACCACCGGATCGAGGCGGGCGACGGCGGCGAGGGGGCGCTGCGGGTCGTCCGCGGCCGCCGCCTCGAGGGCGCTGCGGGTGACGACGCCGACCAGGCGCTGCCGGGCGTCGACCACCGGGTAGAGGCGCTGGGCCCGGGCCGGGCCGGCGGCGGTGGCCGTCGCGGCGGCGCCGGCGGTGGCGGTATCCGGGAGGGCGAGGGGGTCGAGGGCCATCACGTCGCGGGCGACGAGCAGCTCCAGGGGGTCGACGGCGTACTCCCGGCCCAGGTGGTTGCCCCGCCGGCTGATCTTCTCGGTCAGGATGGAGCGGCGCAGGGTGAGCACGGTGCAGCCGTAGGCCACGGTGACGGCGATCAGCAGGGGCAGCAGGACGTCGACGTCGTGGGTCAGCTCGAGGGCGAAGACGACGCCGGTGAAGGGCAGGCGCATGGTGCCGCCCAGGATGGCGCCCATGCTGATCAGGGGCCAGAAGCCGGCGCCCTCGGCGGGGAGGACGAGGGCCTCCAGGCCGCCCAGGGCGCCGCCCAGCATCAGCAGGGGGGCCAGGACGCCCCCGGACGTCCCCGAGCCGAGGGACACGGCCCAGATCACGGACTTGACCAGCAGGATGCCCAGCAGGGCGCGGGTGGCCACCTCACCGCGCAGCAGGTCGCCGATGGTGCTGTAGCCGACGCCGAGGGCCTGGGGGAAGAGGAAGCCGCCGACCCCGACCACCAGGCCGCCGATGGCCGGCCACCACATCCAGTGGATGGGCAGGCGGTGGAACGCATCCTCCGCGGAGTAGACGGCGCTGGTCAGCAGGCCGGAGAGGAGGGCCGCCAGGAGCCCGGCGACGACGCACCCGGCCAGTCCGGCCGGACCGACGCTCGCCGGGTGCGGCGGCACGGGGAACAGCGGGCCCTCACCCAGCAGCGGGCGCCGGGCGGCGGCCGCCGTTGCGCTGGCCAGGGCGACGGGGATCAAGCTGCGCGGCTTCCACTCGAACAGCAGCAGCTCGACGGCGAGCAGGACGGCCGCGACCGGGGCGGCGAAGGTGGCCGACATCCCGGCGGCCGCGCCGGCCACGAGCAGGGTCTTGCGCTCGGCGCTGGTCAGGTGCAGGGTCTGGGCGGCGAGGGAGCCGAAGGCGCCCCCGGTCATGATGATCGGCCCCTCGGCGCCGAACGGCCCGCCGGAGCCGATGGAGACGGCGGAGGAGAGGGGCTTGAGCACCGCCAGGCGGGGCTGCACCCGGCTGCCGTTGAGCAGGATGGCCTCGATCGCCTCGGGGATGCCGTGGCCCCGGATGCGCTCCGAGCCGAAGCGGGCCATCAGCCCGATCAACAGGGCGCCGGCCACCGGCACGGCGATCACCAGGGGCCCCAGGTGGGCGTCCGCCGGGGCCGCCGGGGCCAGACTCAGGCGCCCGAAGAAGAACAGGTTGGTGAACAGGTCGATCAGGCGCAGCAGGAGCACTGCCAGCCCGGCGCTCAGCACGCCCAGGCCGACGGCCAGCCCGGAGATGGGCAGCACCCGCCAGGTGGTGGTGAAGTCCCCCAGGCGCCCCGTCCCCTCGTCGTAGCCCAGGCGGCGCACCGCGCCCAGCCCGCGCCGCCACAGGGGTCGCCGGGAAGCCGCCCGGGGAACCTCAGGGGCACCGTCCCCGGGAGCGTCCTTGAGGACGTCCCCGGCGGCGCGCGCCGCGTCCGCGCCGGCCGCGGGCGTGCCCGCCGCCGGCGCCTCCGTCTCAGCCATCGCCGCTCCTCTCTCTGCCTTCATCTGGTCCCGTGGGCTCGCCCGCGCCCGCCGCCGCGCCGGGCGGGGTCAAGGCCTGGAGGGCCCGCACCAGGGCGGGGCCGGCGGCGCGCAGCTCGCGCCGGTGGGGCAGGGACAGGCGCCGCAGGACGTCTTCGCCCGCCGGGGTGAGTCCCAGCAGCACGCGGCGCCGGTCGCGCACGCCGCGCCGGCGGCGCAGCAGCCCGCGGACGACCAGGCGATCGACCAGCTCCAGGGCGCTGTGCGGCTGGAGCTGCAGGCGCTCGGCGACGCAGCCCACGGTCACGCCGGCCTCGGCGGCGCCCCCGCCGCGCGGGCCGTCCTCTCCACCGCCCGCGCCGGCCGCCTTGACGGCGAGCAGGAGCTGGTGCTGCTGGGGCTCGATTCCGGCCGCGCGGGCCGCCTGCTCGCTGAAGTGCAGGAAGCGCCGGATCCGGTAGCGGAACTCAGCCAGCGCGCGGTACTCCTCGTCCGACAGCTCGTCCACGGTGTGCCGGAAGTATATCGTAATACGATGTTTCTGCGCCGGGTGTCAGCCCTTCGCCGCCGCGCCCTCCGCGGCCCCGAACGCTCCGAACGCCCCGGCGCCTGGCGCCGGGCAACGCCGGCGACGGCCGCTCGAGGGGGACGCGGCGCGCTACGGAAGCGCGCCGGGGGTGCGGGCGGCGTGCCCTACACTGCGACCGTGGTGGTCTTGTCCGGCCTCGCGGCGGGGGCGCGCAGCGCCCCCCCGTTGAGCCTGATCCCGGCATTTCTGGGGGCGCTCTGCTCGCTGTGGGTCCTGTTCCTGCTGGCGGAGCGCCTCGTGCTGCGCCGGCGCGGCGCGCCGGGGTGGGTGCTCGGCGCCATCCGGTGGGCGGGCTACCTGACCCTGCTCGTCTTCGTCGTTGCCTGCGCCGTGGTGGGCATCGGGCTCGTCGGCGTGTTGGTGCTCCCCCGCCGGACCTAGCGCCAGCGCGGCCGCGCTGGCGCGTGACTAGGCCCCGGCCGCGGCGGCCGGGCCGGCGCCCGGGGGCCCGGCCAGCACGGTCGGGGCGTACTCGAGCAGCTGGATGCGCCCGTCGAAGGTCCGGCTGGCGACCAGCTCCAGGGCCACGTCGGGGTACCCGTCGTAGATCCGGTCCCGGCCGGTGCGGCCGGTGATGACGGGGAAGACGACCACGCGGAA
>DATLLM010000332.1:0-2270 GCA_035537855.1 Chloroflexota bacterium
GGTGCGGACGCCCCGGCCCTCCGCCCGCGCACCTGGGCCCGCGACCGGGACTGGTTCGACGCCAACCGGGCCTGGGGCGACCGTCCGTCCGCCGACCTGCACGGCTCGGTCGAGCCCGGGACCGTCGAGGCGGCGAGCGGACACACCTTCCGCATCAGCCTGACCTGCGGCCCGGGGCTGAACCTCACCCCCGGGGCCCACGTCACCGTCGAGCTGCCCGAGACCTGGGACGTCCACCTGGCCAACTGCTACCGCCGGGGCGTCCGCACCGTCGGCGCCCGCCACCAGGTCGCCGCCGGCTACGGCGCGTTCCTGGACGTCGCCTGCACCGACCCGGAGGTGCGCCTCGCCGCCGGCGCCTGGTGGGGGCGGCTCTTCGACCTGGTGGACGTGGTCGTCGCCGGGGGGGCGGTGCGCCCCGGGGAGGCCATCGTGCTCACCCTGGGGGCGCCGGACGGCAACCTGGTGGCCGCCCAGAAGTACGCCCAGGTGGCCGTCCTCACCACCGGCGTCGACCTCGCCGGGGACGGCGTCTACGCCCGGGCCGCCACCCACCCCAGCGTCCGGGTGGTCGGCGCCGCCGCCGGGCGCATCCGCGTCTTCACGCCCGGCGCCGTCCAGCCCGGCCGGCCCTTCCCCGTCCGTCTGCTCCCGGTCGACCTCTACAGCTTCAACCCGGCGCCGGACTACGCCGGCCACCTGCGCACCTTCGCCGGCCCGGGACTCGACCTGCCGGCCGGCGTCGGCGTGGCGACGCCGCCGGCGCCGCAGCCGGTTCGGCCGGTCGCGGTCACCGCGACCGCCGGCGCGCCCGGGGTCTACCGCATCACCGTCCTCGACCCGGCGACCGGCATCGCCGGCCGGAGCAGCCCGGCGTCTACTTCGGCGAGCTGCACTCCCAGATGTGGCACTCCATGGGCAGTGGCACCACCGCCGAGTTCTTCACCTGGGGACGGGACACCGCCGGGCTGGACTTCTGCGCCCCGGCCAACCACTACAACCACCGCGCCGAGGCCACGGACGAGGTCTGGCAGGAGGTCGTGGATACGGCCAACGCTTTCGACCAGCCCGGGCGCTTCGCCACCCTGGTCAGCTACGAGTGGGGCGGCGTCGCCGGCAGCGGCCACAAGAACGTCTACTACCGCGGCGCCCGGGGCGAGTTCGGCTACTGGTACCGGGGCGACTTCGGCAGCCCGGAGGACCTCTGGCGCAGCCTCGCCGGGCGGGACGTGCTGACGATCCCCCACCACACCAAGTTCGGCAGCCCGACCGACTGGCGCTTCCGCGACGACACCCACCAGCGCCTGGTGGAGATCTGCTCCCTGTGGGGCGTCTCCGAAGCGGGCGGGCCGCACAGCGTGCAGGCCGCCCTGGCCATGGGCCACCGGCTCGGCTTCGTCGGGGGGACGGACTCCCACTACGGCCTCGCCAACCAGGGCAGCTACCACCTGAACGACGGCAACGGCCTGGCCTGCGTCGTCGCCCCCCGCCTCACCCGGGATGCCATCTGGCAGGCCCTCTACGACCGCCACTGCTACGCCACCACCGGCGACCGCATCCTGCTCGACGTCCGCCTGCACCTGCCGGACGCGGCCGGTCCCGGACCGGCGGCGGGACACCCCATGGGCGCCGACCTCCCCGTCGACCTCGGCGCGACCGGGCGCCGCCGCTTCGCCCTGCGCGTCGCCGGCACCCACCGCCTGGATGCGGTGGAGCTCCTGCGCAACAACCGGGTGGTCTTCGCCGCCCACCCGGAGGGCGAGGACTGGCAGGGGGAGTGGACGGACGGCGCGCCGCTGGCGCCGCTGGCGCTGGCGCCCACCTTCGCCGGCGACCGCCCCTTCGTCTTCTACTACCTGCGCGTCCGCCAGCGAAACCGGCAGCTCGCCTGGAGCAGCCCCATCTGGCTCACCCAGGCGCCGGGGTCAGCCGGCGGCGCCTGATCCGGCCCCCGCGCCCCCCGCCCGCAGGTAGCGCCGGAACCAGTCCCGGGCGAGCCCGGCGACGGCCTCCAGCGTCCCCGGCTCCTCGAACAGGTGCGTCGCCCCGGGGACGATCCGCAGCGCCTTCTCGCAGGTCAGCTGGGCCAGCGCCGCCTCGTTCATCCCGATCACCGGGGCGTCCTCGCCGCCGACGATCAGCAGCGTCGGCGCCGCCACCTGCGCCAGCATCGCGCGGGCCAGATCGGGGCGGCCGCCGCGGGAGACGACCGCCCCGACGCCTTCGGGCCGCCGCGCCGCCGCCAGCAGCGCCGCCGCCGCCCCCGTGCT
>DATLLM010000333.1:0-15779 GCA_035537855.1 Chloroflexota bacterium
GTAGCGCTCGCCGCCGCCGGGGCGGCGGCGGCCGCCGCCCTCGCCGCCTGCGGCGTCGCCCCGGGCGACCCCCTGGCTTTCCCCCAGCCGGCGGAGGAGGTCCCCGAGGACGCGCCGAACACCCTCGAGCAGATCACCAACTACAACAACTACTACGAGTTCACCACGGACAAGGAGGACGTCGCCCGGGTGGCGAAGGGCTTCAAGGCGGAGCCCTGGTCGCTCGCCGTCGGCGGCCTGGTGAACAAGCCCCAGACGTTCAGCGTCGGCGATCTGGTGGGGATGTTCCCGCCGGAGGAGCGGGTCTACCGGCTGCGCTGCGTCGAGGGCTGGTCCATGGTCATCCCCTGGCAGGGCTTCCCCCTGAGGAAGCTGCTCGAGGCGGTGGAGCCCACCGCCGGCGCCCAGTACGTGCGCTTCGAGACGGTGCGGCGCCCGGAGGAGATGCCCGGGCAGAAGAGCCCCTTCTACACCTGGCCGTACGTCGAGGGGCTGCGGCTGGACGAGGCGATGAACGACCTCGCCCTGCTCGTCACCGGGCTCTACGGCAAGGCCCTGCCCAGCCAGAACGGGGCGCCCATCCGGCTGGCCGTGCCCTGGAAGTACGGCTTCAAGAGCATCAAGAGCATCGTCAAGATCGACCTCGTCGAGCGCCAGCCCACCTCCCTGTGGATGGCCGCGGCGCCGGACGAGTACGGCTTCTACGCCAACGTCAACCCGGACGTGCCCCACCCCCGCTGGTCGCAGTCCACCGAGCGCCGCATCGGCGAGGTGCGCCGGCGCCGGACGCTGCCCTTCAACGGCTACGCCGAGCAGGTGGCCGCCCTCTACCAGGGCATGGACCTGCGCAAGAACTACTGAGGCCGCGGCGTGGAGCGTGTGGCAGCCGGCGCCCCCGCGGCGGCGTCCGCGCCCCGGCGCGCCCCCCGCCGCCGCTCGCTCGCAGAGCGCCTGCGGCGCGACGGCCTGCGCTGGCTGACCCACCTGCTGTGCGCCGGCCCGTTCCTGCTCCTGCTCTGGGACGGCGCCCACAACCGGCTGACCGTCAACCCCATCCAGGAGATCACCGACCGCACCGGCACGGCGGCCCTGGTGATCCTGATCCTCTCCCTGACCTGCACCCCCCTCAACCGCTACCTCGGCTGGCGCTGGACGCAGCCCCTGCGCCGCCCGCTCGGGCTGTGGGGCTTCTTCTACGCCGCCCTGCACCTGTTCACCTTCGCCGTCGTCGACTACGCCCTCGACCCCGGCTTGATCTGGGAGGCGATCGCCGAGAAGCGCTACGTCCTCGCCGGCTTCAGCGCCTTCGTGCTGCTCGTCCCCCTGGCCCTGACCTCGACCAGAGGCTGGATGCGGCGCCTGGGGCGGCGCTGGACGGTGCTGCACCGCCTGATCTACCTGGCCCTCCCGCTGGTCATCCTGCACTACGTCTGGCTGGTCAAGTCCGACCGGCACATCCCCCTGCTGTACGGCGCCGCCGTCGCCCTGCTGCTCGCCCTGCGTACGCCCCCCCTGCGCCGCCTCGGCGGCGCCCTGCGGGCGCGCCGGCGCGCCCGCAGCGGGGCGCCGCCGCCGGCGGCGCCGGGGCCGGCCGAAGACGAGCGGCGGGCGGTGCTACCCTCGGTGCGATGATCGTCGAATGGAACGCCCACATGTTCTCCCGCGACGAGTCGCGGTATCCCTTCCACCCCCGCGCCGCCTACACCCCGCGGGCCGACCGGCTGCCGGATGACCCCCTGGGGGAGTACCTCAAGCGCCTCGAGGAGGCGGGGATCGACCGGGCGGTGATCGTCCACCCCGAGCCCTACGGCGACGACCACCGGCTCGTCCTCGACTGCCTCGCCCGGGAGCCCGAGCGGCTGCGGGGGACGTGCCTGTTCTACCCGGACGATCCGGACGGGCCGCGCAAGCTGGTCGACCTGGTGCAGCGCGAGCCGCGGATCGTGGCCGTGCGCTTCCACGCCCACCGGGGCAAGGAGCAGTACCTGAGCGACTTCGCCGATCCGGGGGTGCGGGCTCTCTGGGAGCGGGCCGGCGAGCTGGGGCTGATCGTGGAGCTGCACATCGGGCCCAACTACGCCGCCCAGGCGGGGGAGGCGATTCGGGCCTACCCCGCCGTCCCCGTGCTGATCGACCACCTGGCCGAGGCGAAGCTGGGCAACGCCGTGGAGTACGCCGACGTCCTCGACCTGGCCGGCTACCCCAACGTGTGGATGAAGCTGTCCGGACTGAACCACTTCGCCGCCGACGGCCCGCTGTACCTCAGCGCGCGCCGGTTCACCCGTCTGGTCGCCGACCGCTTCGGGCCGGACCGCCTCGTCTGGGGCAGCGGCAGCCCCCAGATCGTGGACGCGCACCTGGAGCACCTGCCGGCGGGCGAGCGGGAGAAGGTCAAGGGGGACAACCTGGTGCGCCTGCTGCGCTGGGACGCCGCCTGAGCCGGAGCCGGCCCCGCCGGGTACGGTATGGTGCGTACTCCGGAGGCATGGCATGAGAGCGGCGGTCACGACGGCCCCTGGCCGGATGGAAGTGCGGGAGGTCCCGGCCCCGGCGCCGGGACCGGGGGAGGCCCTGGTGCGGGTCGAGGTGGCCGGAATCTGCGGCTCCGACCTGCACTTCTTCGAGGGGCGGAACCCCTACGCCAACTACCCCCAGACCCAGGGGCACGAGTTCTCCGGCCGGGTGGTCGCGTTCGGGGACGCCGCCGGCGCGGCGGCGTCCGCGGTGCGGGTGGGGCAGCGGGTCTCGGTCGAGCCCCTGCTGCCCTGCGGCGACTGCTACCCCTGCCGCAAGGGGCGCCCGAACTGCTGCACCCGCTTGAAGGTGCTCGGGGTGCACACCGCCGGGGCCTTCGCGGAGTACGTCTCCGTGCCGGTGGGCACGCTCTACGCCGCGGACGACCTGGACGCCGATCTGACCGCCCTGGTCGAGCCGCTCTCCATCGGGATGCAGGTGGTCACCCGGGGCCAGGTCGGCGGCGAGGACACCGTCGCCGTCTACGGCGCCGGCATGATCGGCCAGGCGGTGCTGGCCTGCGCCGCCGACCGCGGGGCGCGGGTGCTGGTCGTCGACCGCGTGCCCGCCCGCCTCGAGCTGGCCCGGGCGCTGGGCGCTGAGCGGGTGGTCGACGCCGGCAGCGAGGACGGCGTCGCCGCGATCCTGGACTGGACGGAGGGCGACGGGGCGGCCGTCGTGGTGGACGCCACCGGGGCGCCCGCGGTGATCCGGGCGGCGGTGGACGCCGTCGCCTTCGCCGGGCGGATCGTGATCGTCGGGATCTCCGTCCAGGAGGTCTCCCTGCCCATCCCGGAGTTCACCCGCAAGGAGCTGACCATCCTGGGCTCGCGCAACAACGCCGGCGTCTTCGGGCAGGCGCTCGATCTGGTGCGCCGCCACGGGGAGCGGTTGCGCACGCTGGTGACCCAGCGCTACCCGCTCGACCGGGCGCCCGAGGCGATCGACTTCGTGCTGCACCACCCGGCCGAGGCCGAGAAGGTGCTGCTGGACGTCGCGCCGCCGGAGCGCGGGGCGTGAGCGCCGCGCCGGGCGGGCCGAGCGTCGCCGTCGTCGGCGCCGGGGCGATGGGCGGCGTCTGGGCCGGGCACCTGGCCCGGGCGGGGGTGCGGGCGATTCTGGTGGACGCCGACCCTTCGGTCGTGGGCAGCATCGCCGCGGGCGGGCTCAGGCTGGGGACGCCGGGCGGCGCCTGGCAGACGCTGGCCGTCCCGGCGACGGACCGGCCGGAGACGGTTGGCCCGGTGGACACCGTCTTCTTCTTCGTCAAGGCCCACCAGACGGCGGCGGCGGCGGCCGGCGTGCGCGCCCTGGTCGGTCCGGCGACGACGGTGGTGACGCAGCAGAACGGGTGGGGCAGCGCGGACGTCCTGGCCGGGGCCTTCTCGCCGGAGCGCGTCGTGGTGGGGGTGACCTACCACAGCGCGCGGGTGGAGGCGCCGGGGCAGATCGTGCACACCGCGAGCGGCCCGAGCTACGTCGGCCCCTACCTCGACGGCGGCGATCTCGGGCCGGCCACCGGCGTGGCGGCGCTGCTGAGCGCCGCCGGCCTGCCGGCGGAGGCGACGGCGGCGGTCAAGGCGGAGATCTGGAAGAAGCTCATCCTGAACACGGCGACCCTGCCGACGTCCGCGCTCACCCGCCTGCACACCGGCCCCCTCGGCCAGCCCGGCGCCCTGCTCGACCTGCTCGACGGCCTGGCCGCGGAGTCGGTGCGGGTGGCGCAGGCCCTGGGCTACGACGTCTCGCTCGAGGAGCGCCTCGACCGCATTCACTCCCTGCTGCAGGGCGGGGGCGCGGGGAAGTCCTCCATGCTCCAGGACGTCGAGGCGAAGCGGAAGACGGAGATCGAGGTGATCAACGGCGCGGTGGTGCGGGCCGCGGGCGAGACGGGCGTCGCCGTGCCCCTGAATCAGGCCCTGGTCGCCCTGATCGGCGGGCTGGAGCGGGCCTACCTCGAGGGGGCGTCGTCGTGAGGCGCCGGCGGTCGCCGGCCGGCGGGTAAGCGCACGGGCGCTGAGGGAGCGCCTCCTGGGCGATGTTCCGCAGCTCGCTCACCCTGGGCCGCATCGCCGGCATCCGCATCGCCGTCCACTACACCTGGCTGTTCGTCTTCCTGCTGGTCACCGGATCGCTCGCCGGCGGCTACTTCCCCCTCGCCTACCGGGGGTGGGCGCCGGCGTCCTACTGGGCCGCCGGGGTGGCCGCCGCGCTCGTGCTCTTCGCCTCCGTGCTCGTCCACGAGCTGGGCCACTCGCTCGTGGCGCTGCGGCGGGGCGTTGCGGTGGAGAGCATCACCCTGTTCATCTTCGGCGGCGTCTCCGCGCTCGAGGAGGAGGCTTCGGGCGCGGGCGACGAGTTCCTGATCGCCGTCGCCGGACCCCTGACCAGCTACGCCCTGGCCGGCGGCTTCTGGGGGGTGCGCGGGGCGCTCCCCCCGGACTCCCCGGCCGGGGCGGTGGCCGGCTACGCGGCCACCCTGAACCTGATCCTGGGCACCTTCAACCTGCTGCCCGGCTTCCCCCTGGACGGCGGCCGGGTGCTGCTGGCGGCGATCTGGGCGGTCAGCCGCGACCGGCTGCTGGCGACGCGCATCGCCTCCTACGTCGGGCAGGCCATCGGTCTGCTGCTCGTCCTGGGGGGGCTGGCGCAGCTGCTCAACGGCGGCCTCCTGAACGGCCTGTGGACGGCCTTCGTCGGCTGGTTCCTGAACAGCGCCGCCGAGCAGACGCGCCACGCCCAGGAGTTCCGCCACAGCGTCGCCGGGATCGCCGTCGGCTCGATGATGGACGCCCGGCCGCCGGTCGCCGCCCCGACGATGGGACTGGACGAGTTCGTCTCCCAGTACGTCCTGCGCCAGGGCCGGCGGGCGCTGCCGGTGTGCGACGGCGCCGGGCGGCTGGTCGGTCTGATCACCGCCTCGGACGCCAGGCGGGTGCCCCGGGAGGCCTGGCCGGCGACCTCCGTCGGGCAGGCGATGACCCGGCCGCCGCTGAAGACGGCCGGGCCCCGCACGGGGCTGGACGAGGCCCTGCGCCTGCTGGCCGACGGCGACTACCACCAGGTGCCGGTGGTCGAGGACGGCGACCGCCTGGTGGGGATGCTCTCCCGGGCGGACGTGCTGCGCTTCCTGCGCCGGCGCGACCAGACCGCCGCCCGCGGCCCCGCTGGCCCGCCGCCGTCAGCGGCCGGGCTCTAAGCGCAGCGGATTCGGGGCGTGGCGGGGCCCGCCGGCCCAGCCGGGCAGGGCGGCCGCCCAGTCCAGGGCGGCCCGGGCCTCCGCCAGGGACACCTCGATCGCGTCGTTGCTCCTGGGATGGACGAGCCGCCGGAGCGCCTCCGGCACCTTCCCCGGCTCGGTCTCCAGCCGCTGCCACAGCGCCTGCCACCACGCCTCCGAGCTGTTGCCGTAGTCAACCCGGAGCGTAACGTTGCCGGCTCCGATCTCAGCCATAGCCCCCCTTGGTGTCCGTGTATCCTGGCGGGCGGCGGCGGAGGCCCCGTTCGGCTGCGGTTTACGTCCGGTTGTGACTGCCCGTTCCGGGCCGGCCCCCCCTTGACAGACGCCCGGCGGCGGCCTCCGGGGGCCCGGACGCTCCCAGGCGCTATCCTCAAGACCCACCATGGGTCTGCTCTCCGACCTGCTCGCCTCCGTCGGCGATTCGCCCCCCTTCGTCGCCACCGGGGCCGTCGCCGGGCGGCGCTTCACCGCCGTCGGCGGGGCGCTGGCGCCCGACGCCCCGCCCGCCGTCGCCGGGCTGGCCTACACCGCGCAGGGAGAGGCCGACCCCGCCTACGATCCGGTGACCGCCTCGGCGGCGCTGGCCGGGGAGGTGACCGGACGCCCCTTGCTCCACCTGGCGCAGGGCGTGATCCCGGGCCAGAGCCCCGGCGCCGGGCGCCTCGACGTGGGCGCGGCGGCGCTCAACGCGCTGCTCGGGGCGGCCGCCGTGGCGGCCGGCGCGGCGCTCGGCGAGGAGAACGGGCTCGATCTGCTGGTGCGCCTCAGCGCGGGGAAGCGGCTGGCGATCGTGGGGCGCTTCCCCTACCTCGACGGCTCCCGCCTGACCGCCAGCCGCTCCTGGGTGCTGGAGCTCGACCCGGAAGGAGACGACCTCCCGGCGGCCGCGGCGCCGGAGGTGCTGCCGCAGGCGGACGTGGTCGGGATCACCGGCAGCACCCTGGCCAACGGCACCCTGGAGGGCCTGCTCGCTCTCTGCCGCCCGGACGCCACGGTGGTGCTCATCGGGCCCACCACCCCGCTCTCGCCGGTGCTCTTCGACTACGGCGCGGACGTCCTCTGCGGCGCCCTGGTGGACGACCCGCCGCGGACGCTCGCCGTGCTGGCGGACGGGACGCTCAAGCCGCGCCCCCGCATCCCCGGGACGCGGATGGTGAGCCTGCGGCGCCCTGAGTGGCGCCCTGAGGCGCCCTGAGGCGCGTCCGGGGGCCGGCCCGGCTCAGGCCGACTTCTTCTTCAGCCGGTCGAGGTGCTGCTTGCGGAACTTGGCCACCTTGGGCCGGATCACCAGCAGGCAGTACGGCTGGAAGGGGTGCCGCTCGAAGTACTCCTGGTGGTAGTCCTCGGCCGGGTAGAAGACGTCGTCGCGGGTCACCTCGGTGACGATCGGCCGGTCCCACAGTCGCTGCGCATCGAGCGCGGCGATCACCTCCCGGGCGACGGTCTCCTGCTCCGGGGAGTGGACGTAGACCGCCGAGCGGTACTGGGTGCCGACGTCGTTGCCCTGGCGGTTGAGGGTGGTGGGGTCGTGGATGCTGAAGAAGACGCCGAGCAGGTCGCGGTAGGCGATCCGGCTGGGGTCGAACGTGATCCGCACCACCTCGGCGTGTCCGGTCGTGCCGTTGCAGACGTCCTCGTAGCTGGGGTCGGGGACGTGCCCGCCGGCGTAGCCGGAGACGACGTCGCGGACGCCGTCGAGCGCGTCGAAGACCGGCTCGAGGCACCAGAAGCAGCCGCCGCCGAACGTGGCCTGCTCGGCGGTTGCGGTGGGGCCGCCGGTCTCGGGGCCGGTTTCGGTCATTGCCATGCTCCTCCTCTCAACCATACGCCGCGCCGCCGGGGCCGGCCGGGTGCGCGTGATGATCGGGTGAGGATACGGACGCGGCGCGCCGGGCGCGCGCCGGGCGCGCTGCTGCGGTGGTACCCGGGCCGTTGATCCTTTGCGGTGCGCGCCGAGCGACCACTGATTCCGCTGAAGCCGTCGACGGCCTCCTCGAGCGCCGCCGGCGGCCCGCGCCAGCTCCTCTTGACCCTGCTCGGGCTGGTCGTCCTGGCCGGCGGCCTGCTGCTCGCCCCCCTCCGCGGGCGCGGCGAGGGCCGGGGGGCCGGCGTCCTGGGGCGGGCCCTCGCCGCCGGGCTGGCTCTGGGCGGCCTGCTGTACCTGATGCACGTCACCGCGCCCCCCGTCCCCGGGGTGCCGGTGAGTCCCGACGCCCCCCAGGCGCGGGCGGTGGAGCGGGGCGAGGGGGTCATCCTCTCCTCCCAGCCGGGGGCCACCACCGTCGCCCCGACCGGAGAAGGGGGCAGCGCCCCGGGCGGGGGCCTGGGCACCGTGCTCCAGGTGCGCGTCACCAGCGGCTCCCAGAAAGGCCGTGAGGTGCAGGTCACCCTGCCGGCCGGGCAGCTGGCGACCTCACGGGACTCGGCCTCCGCGTACCGCGCCGGCGACCGGGTGGTGATGACCTACCAGCCGGAGCTGGATCTGGATTCGCCCGCGGCGGCGCCGAGCGCCGCCGACGCCGCGTTCGGCGACCTGCGAGCGGACGAGCCCTTCCGGGTGATCGACCACGTGCGCTGGCCCTGGCTGCTGTTGGGCACCCTGGCGTTCACCGTGGCCATCGGCGCCGTCGCCGGCTGGATGGGCTTGCGCGCCCTGGCCGGCCTGGCCTTCGCCGTCTTCGTGCTGTGGTGGTTCGTCGTCCCCCGCCTGCTGGCGGGGCAGCCGCCGGTGCCGGTGGCCCTGGCCGGCTGCGCCCTGATCGCCGTCCCCGCCCTGCTGCTGACGCACGGGGTGAGCCGCGACGGATTCGTGCCCCTGGCCGGGATCGCCGCCAGCCTGACCGTGGTCGGGCTGCTGGCCGGCGCCGTCGTCGGCATGGCCCGCCTCTCCGGCCTGGCCGCGAACGAGGAGATCTCCCTCGTCTTCGTCGGCACCCAGGGGGCGGTCGATCCGCAGGGGCTGCTCCTGGCGGGAATCCTGATCGGCGTCGTCGGCGGTCTGGTCGACGTCACCGTCGGCCAGGCGGCGGCCGTGTTCGAGTTCCACGACGCCGATCCGGGGGCGTCGCGCCGGGTGCTCTTCCGGCGGGGGATGAACGTCGGCCGCGCCCACGTCGCGGCGACCGTGCACACGCTCGTCCTCGCCTACGCCGGCGCCGCCCTGCCGATGCTGATGCTGTTCGCGATGTACGCCTCGGCGCTGGGGGACATCTGGAACCGGGAGATGATCGTGGCGGAGGTGGTGCGGGCCCTGGCCGGGTCCATCGGACTCGCCGCGGCGATGCCGATCACCACCGTGTTCGCCGCCCTGACCTGCCGGCCGGTGCACGGACTCGCGGCCGCGGAGCGGGCGGCGCGCCCGAGCACGCTCGGGCTGGGACACCACCACTAGCTCCTCGCGAGTGGCCGGTAGCGGGTGGCCACCGGCGTCCCTCGGACGGCGTCCCCCGGCTCCGCCGGAGGCGGGGGACGCCGCCGGCGCTAGGCGGACGCGGTCGGGGCCGTCGCCGCGGAGGTCGCGGGGGTCGCGGGCCGGGCCGGCGACGGCGGCATCACGAGCTGCGCCTTCACCAGGTGGGCGTAGGTGCCGTCCAGGGCGATCAGCTCGTCGTGGGTACCCTGCTCGGCGACCCGGCCGCGGTCGAGGACGACGATGCGGTCGGCGTCGCGCACGGTGGACAGGCGGTGGGCGATGACGATGGTGGTGCTGCCGGCCATCAGCTCGGCGATGGCCTCGCGCACGGCGCGCTCGTTCGCCGTGTCCAGGTGCGAGGTGGCCTCGTCCAGGATCAGCACGGGGGCCCGCTTGAGCAGGGCGCGGGCGATGGCCAGGCGCTGGCGCTGCCCGCCGGAGAGGGCAACGCCGCGCTCGCCGGCGAGGGTCTCGTAGCCGTCGGGCAGGGCCAGGATGAAGTCGTGGGCGCAGGCCCGCCGGGCGGCGGCCTCGACGTCGGCGTCCGTCGCCTGCGGGTTGGCCAGGCGCAGGTTCTCCCGGATGGTGGTGTTGAACAGGTAGATGTCCTGGGCCACCAGGGAGAAGCGGGTGCGCAGGTCGTCCAGGTTGAAGTCCCGCGCGTCGTGGTCGCCGAGGCGGATGCGGCCGTCCTGGGGGTCCCAGAAGCGCATCAGGAGGTGCGCCGCGGTGGTCTTGCCGGCGCCGGAGCGGCCGACGAGGGCGACGGTCTGACCGGGGGCGGCGGCGAAGGAGACGTCGATCAGGGCCGGCGGCTCGCCGATGCCGTAGTTGAAGGAGACGTTCTCGAAGCGGACGGAGGGGGGCAGCTCCGTGCCCGGGGCGACGGCGGCGCCGTCGCTGACCACCGGCTTCTCGTCGTGGATGGCGAAGACGCGGCGCCCGGAGCCGAAGGAGTTGGCCAGCTCCTTGGCGACGCGGGCGATGTCCGCCACCGGGCTGAAGCAGGTGAAGGCCAGCATGGTGGCGATGGGCAGCAGGGCCGCGCTCAGGCTGCCCTGGGTGACCATGTAGGCGCCGACGGTGAGCACGGAGAGGCCGCCGAAGGCCTGGAGGCCCTCGATCGTGCCGTGCTGGAAGCCGAGCTGGCGTCCGTAGCGCACCTGGAGTCCGGTGAGCGCCCGGCTGTTGTCCACGATCTCCTGCTTACGCAGGGGGCCCTGGGAGAAGGCGACGACCTCGCGCAGCCCCTGCACGCTGTCCGTGACGTGGGCGTTGACCTCGCCGAGCTGCCTGCGCAGGCTGTTGCCCAGGCGCTCGGTGTGGCTCCCGATGTAGTTCGGGGAGAGGCCGACGGCGAGCAGGAAGGGGAGCAGGACGATCGCCAGGGGCCAGCAGAGCAGGGCCAGGGCGGTGATGGCGAAGCCGGGAACGAGGACGGCGATGAACAGGGGGGTGATGGCGTGGGCGAAGAAGCTCTCGATCGTCTCCACGTCCGAGGTGACGATGCTGGTGAGGTCGCCGCTGCGGCGGGAGAGGAGGTAAGAGGGAGCGAGCGGGTCGAGCTTGCGGTAGAGCGCGATGCGCATCTCTCCCAGGAGCTTGTAGGCCATGTCGTGGGAGATCCACGATTCGAACCAGGCGAAGAAGGCCATGGCGCAGGCCAGACCGAGGACGATGGGGATCAGGTTGCCGTAGGCCGAGGCGCCGGCGCCGACGGCGATGGACACCCGGCTGGCGAGGGCGGCGCTGGCGACGCCGAGGGCGATGGTCGCCGCCGCCTTGATCAGCCCGGCGACCAGGGTGACGGACAGCTCCATCCACTCCGGTCGCACCAGCCCGAAGAGGCGCGCCCCGGTCTCGAAAGCGCTGATCGGCAGGGGCTCGACCGGACGGACGTACGTCCGCGACGGGCCGAGGTCGTCGACGACGGCCAGGGCCCCGTTCGTGCCGTTCGTGCCGTTCGTGCCGTTCGTGCCGTTCGTGCCGTTCGTCCCGTTGGTGCCCCCGGCGGCGTGCGCCGCGCCGTTGGCGCCGTTGGTCGCCGTGGCGGGCTTCGCGCCGGGAGCGGTGAGCACGTGGGCGGGCTCGTCGCCGCCGAAGCGGGCGAGGGCGGCGGCGTCGGCCGCGTCGGCGGCGGCGTCGGCGGCGGCGCGGGTCTGGGCGGCGACGAGGCGGGCGTAGACGCCGCCCTGGACGAGGAGGGCGGCGTGGGTGCCGGCCTCGGCGCGGCGGCCCTGCTCGAGGACGACGATCTCGTCGGCGCCGGCGACGGTGGAGAGGCGGTGGGCGATGACCAGGGTGGTGCGCTCGCGCATCAGGCGCTCGAGGGCGTCCTGGATGAGGGCCTCGTTCTCGCTGTCGACGTGGCTGGTGGCCTCGTCGAGGATCAGGATGGGGGCGTCCTTGAGCAGGGCGCGGGCGATGGCGATGCGCTGGCGCTGCCCGCCGGAGAGCTTCTGGCCCCGCTCGCCGATGACGGTGTGGTAGCCGTCCTTGAGGGCGCGGATGAACTCGTCCGCGTTCGCCGCCCGGGCGGCGGCGACGAGCTCGGCGTCGCTGGCGGCGGGCTTGCCCAGGCGCAGGTTGTCCAGCACCGTGCCGTAGAAGAGGTAGGTGTCCTGGGCGACGACGGCGATCTGCTCGCGCAGCTGCGCGAGGGGGATCTCCCGCAGGTCGCGCCCGCCGAGGGTGATCCGCCCGCCCTGGGGGTCGTAGAAGCGGAACAGCAGATTGACGGCGGTGGACTTGCCCGCGCCGGAGGGGCCGACCAGCCCCAGCGTCCGCCCGGCCGGGAGGTGGAAGGAGACCCCGTCCAGGGCCGGGCGCTTGCCGGCGTCGTAGGCGAAGCGCACGTCCACGATGCGGATGTCCGGCGCCGGCGGTGCGCCCGCCGGCGCCGCCCCCCGGGCGGGGTCGACCACGTCCGGCCGGTCGTCCAGGACGGAGAACATGCCCATCGCCGAGGACATGGCCAGCAGGCCCTGGTGGTAGAGCTGGTTCAGCTCGCGCAGGGGGCGGAAGACCTCAACCCCCAGGAAGAGCACGATCATCAGCACGGCGACGCTCAGCTCGCCCTGGCTGACCCGCACCGCGCCCCAGCAGAGGGTGACCGCCGCGCCGAGGGCCATGCACAGGTTGGCCAGGCCGCCGGCGGCGATGTTCACCGCCAGCACCTTCATCGTCGCCCGGTAGAGGCTGCGCGCCTTCTCCGCCAGCAGGTCGCCCCGCCGCCCGCTCTGGCCGAAGACCTTGAGCGTGGCCAGGCCCTGGATGGCGTCGACGAACTCGGCGGCGAGGACGGAGAAGGCGCCCCGCTGGGCCATGCTGCCCCGCCGCGTCGCGGCCCGGAAGAAGGTGGGGGCCAGCAGGGTGAGCAGGGCGAAGGTGAGGAAGATCAGGGCCGAGGGCAGGTCGAGGAAGGCCATGAAGATGAAGATGCCCACCGGGGCGACGCTGGCGACGACCAGCTGGGGCAGGTACCGCCCGTAGTAGGTGTCCAGCTGCTCGACGGCGTCCACCGTGTTGAGCAGCACCTCGCCGGTGCGCTTCTTGTGCAGGTAGGCCGGGCCCAGCTCGAGCAGGTGGTCGTAGACCAGGGCCCGCAGCCGGACCTTCATCCGCGCGGCCGTGCCGTAGGAGACGAACTCCTGGGACATCACGAGCAGCACGCGCAGCACGGGGAACACGAGCAAGCTGGCCAGGACGACGGCGAGCTGGGAGAAGGGCACGCCCGCGAAGACCATCGCCACCACCGAGCCCTGCACCGTCAACCGGGCCACACCGGTGGCGGTGGCGAGCAGGCCGAACACCGCCGCCAGGGCGATCCGCCCCCGCACCCCTTCCCGTCCGCCGGTCAGAGCGAACAGGCGCCGGTTGATCTCCATGCCCGGCTTCTTCGCTGCCTCAGCCGCCACGCTGCGCCTCCTTCTGCCTCACGCCCGCTGCCTCACGCCCGCTCCCCGCTCCCCGCCCCGCCGCTTCCTGCAAATCACTCGCAAGAGAAGCGGAGGACATTCTACCTTCAGGGGCTACCGGAGGCAACCCCCTGCGTCCGCCGGGGCGTCCGCTGGGGCGTCCGCCGGGCGTCACTCCCCCGGCCGGAAGGTGTGGCCGGGGAGCGCCTCCCCGGCCACCAGCACCCGCTCGACGAACGGCCCGACGGCCGCCGCGTCCAGATGGGCGTGGAACGTCCCCTGGGGATAAACGCACACCACCGGGGCCCCGGCGCACGGCGAGAGGCACTTGGTGCGGGTCACCTTCACCCGCCCTCCGCCGCCGTCCAGGCCGCGCGCCGCGAGGGCGTCATGCAGCACCCGGTAGGCCGCCGGGCTGCCCTGCTCCATGCAGCGCCGCCCGAAGCAGACGAAGACGTGGCCGGCGTGGGCCGGCAGGCGCGGGGTCTCCCCCGCCGGCAGGGCGGCCGTGCCGACGGGGCTCTGCCCCGCCACCGCCGCCGTCTCCCGCACCGTGGCCGTGGCCGCGTCCGGCAGTCCCCAGGCCTCGTCCAGGCGCTGCAGCAGGGCCGCCTCCACCTCCGGCGCCCCGGCCAGCGTTCGGGCCAGCCGGAAGCGCACCCCCGGGTGCGCCTCGGCCAGGTCGTAGAGCAGGTCCGGGCCGTCGTACTGCTCGGGGTAGGCCCACTCCAGGAAGCAGGGCAGGACGGCGATCTCCTCCGCCCCGCCGGCGATGAGGCGCTCGGCGGCCGCCGCCAGCGCCGGCGGCTCGGTCCTGCCCGGCACGAGGACGGCCGCCACCACCGTCACCTCCGGGCGCTGCCCGGCGAGCGCGCTCGCGGCCGCTCTGAGTCGCGCCCGCCCGCCGGTGTTGTTCCCGCCCGGACCGAGCAGGATCACGGCCCGCGTCTGTGCCACCTCGACTCCTCCTCCGGTTCCCCTGGCCCGGGCTCCCCCGGGTCGCCCCGTCGTCCCGCCGTCCCCGGCCACCGGCGCTTATCGCCAACGACTCGCAGGTAACGGGGAATTCTGGCACGCCCGGGCGCCGCTGTCAACGCCGACGCCTGCCCGAGCCCGGGAGTTGACCCCGCCCGGCGGTTGCTATGCTTCTCTCGCCGGCCGACGCGGGAGTGGTGGAACGGCAGACACGCTAGCCTTAGGAGCTAGTGCCCGAGAGGGCGTGGGGGTTCGAGTCCCCCCTTCCGCACCAGCCGCGGCGCCGCACGCGTACGTGAGCGTCTCTGTGGCTCGATGACCAGCCCCGCGCGGACGGAGGCCTTCAGCGACGGCGTGCTCGCCGTGGCCATCACGCTCCTGGTGCTCGACCTGAAGGTGCCCCTCGTCGAGAGCGACCTGCTGGCGGCGCTGCTCCGGGGCTGGCTGCCCGCCGCGGCGTTCGCGGTCAGCTTCGCCACCATCGGCATCATCTGGGTCAACCACCACGGCGTCTTCGACCGCCTGGTGCGCGTCGACCGGACGCTGCTCTACCTCAACCTGGCGTTGCTCATGACCGTGGTGCTGATCCCGTTCTCCACGGCCCTGCTCGCCGACTACCTGGACGCCGGCCACGACGCGGGGACGGCCGCCGCGGTCTACGGTCTGAACATGAGCGCCATGGGGCTCGCCTTCGGGAGCATCTGGCGCCACGCCACCGGCCGGGGGCTCGTCGCCGGGGTCGACCGGATGGCGGCGCGCGCGTTCATGTGGCGCTTCGCCGTCGGCACCCCGCTCTACGTGCTGGCCGTCGGCGCGGCGCTCGTCGACGCCCGGCTGAGCCTCTTCATCTACGCCGCCCTCGCCGTCTACTACGGCGCCTTCGTGACCGTCCCCGGGCGGCCGCGCCGGGCGGGCGGCGACGGGGACGCACCCGGGCCGGGACCGGCCCCACCGCCGTGCGGAGGCCGCGATCGATGACCGGCTACGTGCAGCTCGGCGACGTGCGCACCTACTACGCGGCGGACGGGGCGGGTGAGCCGCTCGTGCTGCTGCACCCCGGCCTGGCGGACGGGCGCGTCTTCGAGGCGAATCTCTCCGGGCTCGCCGCCCGCTTCCGCGTCTACCGCCCCGACCGGCGGGGCCACGGGCGGACGGCGGACGTGCCGGGGCCGATCAGCTACGCCGGGATGGCGGCGGATACGATCGCGTTCGTCGAGCGCGTCGTCGGCGGACCGGTCTTCCTGCTCGGCCACAGCGACGGCGCCGTCGTCGCCTTGCTGACGGCGCTGGAGCGCCCCGACCTGGTGCGGCGCCTGGTCTTCGGCGCCGGGGTGTTCCGCCACGACGGCTGGGCGCCGGGGGCGACCGACACGGACGCGGAGACGCTGGCCTTCTTCGCCGACTACCGGCGGGCGGTGGTCCCGGACGGGCCGGACCGCTTTCCGGCGGTGGTGGCCAAGCTCGACCGCATGCACCGTGAGGAGCCGGCGCTCACCCCGGCCGACCTCGCCGGCTACCCCGGGCCGGTCCTGGTCATGGCCGGCGACGGCGACGACGAGATCCCCATGGAGCACACCCTCGCCCTGCGCGCGGGGCTGCCGGACGCCCGGCTGGCCGTCATCCCCGGCACGGGCCACGGGTTCCTCGGCGACAAGCCCGACCTGTGCAACCGGATCGTCGTCGAGTTCCTGACCGAGGAAGTCCCGAGGCCGGCGGTGGG
>DATLLM010000334.1:0-9752 GCA_035537855.1 Chloroflexota bacterium
CGCTTGTCCTGGACGAGGGCGACGACGTCGGCCGTGGGGTGGACGGCGTGCCCCTCGGCTTCGAGCGCCGCCAGCGCGCCGACTTGAGCCGGATGGGTTTCCCCGTCCCCGCCTACCGCTTCGTCGACGACACGGCGGCGAAGTCCACCACCCCCGCCGTGTCGTCGACGAAGCGGTAGGCGG
This sequence comes from Chloroflexota bacterium, assembly GCA_035537855.1. Classification (GTDB taxonomy): domain Bacteria; phylum Chloroflexota; class UBA11872; order UBA12225; family UBA12225; genus DATLLM01. Next base: position 184 of record DATLLM010000334.1, read on the forward strand.
GGACGGGGAAACCCATCCGGCTCAAGTCGGCGCGCTGGCGGCGCTTGTCCTGGACGAGGGCGACGACGTCGGCCGTGGGGTGCACGGCGTGCCCCTCGGCTTCGAGCGCCGCCAGGTGGCCGGCGTCGACCAGCTCGTGGTCGAACGTGATCACGTCGCACCCGGCGGCGAACGCGGTCAGGTCCTGGCGAGAGGTGGGCGAGCCGATGGTCACGTCCTGCCCGACCAGCGCCGCGCTCTCCTCCGGGCCGGCGGCCAGAAGGCGCACCGTCAACCCCAGGGGGATGCCGGCCTGGTAGGTCATGCGAGCCAACTGGCCCGCGCCGACGACGCCGACGCGCATCGCGCTGACGATACCAGAGGACCGTCGAACCCAAGAAGGCATGGTGAGGACGCGAATTCGTCCGGCAGGAGGAGCCCGAAGGCGATCACACTGTGCGGGGGCCGCCAGCTGTAGCGCCCGAAGTGGACCCTGCTGCGCGCGGGGGCCGCCAGCTGTAGCGCCCGAAGGAGACCGTGCAGCGCGCGGTAGCGCCGCGATCAGACCGCCGCCAGGGGGCCGCGGGCGCCGCCGTCTACGACCGAGAGTCCTGGCCCCTGGTCGTGCCGCCAGGACTTTCCCGCTCCGGCGTGAGCGGCCGCGGGCGGAATCGCCGGTGCGGACAGCGGTGCGGCCGCGGCGGCGGTACTCCCCGCGGGAGGCGAGCCCGAGTCTCGCGGCGGCCTCCCGGCGGCCGGTCAGCGGCGTCGCCCGCGCAGAATCGTGCTCCTCGGGCGCCGCCTCTCCCTCAGGCGGCGGCCCCGGCGCAGAATCGTGCTCCTCGGGCGCCGCCTCTCCTGCGGACCGAGGCCCCCGCGCAGAATCGACTTCTACGGGTGCTGCTTCTCCTTCGGACGGCGGTTCCCACGTTGACCGTTTTAGCGCTGGGCCTCGTCGAGCAGGGTCTGCGCCTCCCGGGCGGCGTCGGCGAGGGCCTCGCGCGCCCCCCTGGCGCCGGACATGACGTCCGTGGTCATCTTGTTCAGCACCGGCGCGATGCGCGTCCAGGCCCGGGTCTGGGGCAGGGGCTGCATGATCTCCAGCGCCCGCTTGACCACCGTGTTCCAGTGCGGGTTGTCCCGGGAGAAGTCCGGGTCCTCGTTGATCTTGATCGCCGGGCTGGGCCGGTTCTGGGCCTTGACGAACAGCCGGTTCCCCTCCCCCATGGTGATGTACTTCATCCACTCCCAGGCGGCGTCGGCTTTCTTCGATCCGGCCGAGATCGAGTAGAGCCAGACCGATTCGGCGAGCGAGGCCGGTTTGGCCTGCGGGTTGCGGCTGTTGTTCGGCACCAGGCCCACGCCGTACTGGAACTGCGGGTTGTAGGTGGCCGCCTCCCCCTTGATCTCGAAGAAGTGCCACACCCCGCTCGTCCAGGCCCCCAGCTTGTTCGTGTACCAGGCGACGCGCCCCCCCGCCGGGGCGCTGCTGGCGACGCCGGCGTAGAACGCCTGCCGGTTGTCCCAGTTGCCGAAAGCGGCCGCCGTCTGGGTGGCCATCCACTGCAGGGTGTCCTGCCCCTCCTGGCTGTTGAACAGCACCTTGGTGGCGTCGTCCGAGAGCATCTTGCCGTTGTTGCGGGCCACCCAGCTCTGAAAGCTGCTCTCCGGGAAGCCGAAGCCGGCGCGGTCGAGCCCGCCCGGACCGGCGCCCCGCCGGGTCAGCTTCTGCGCCACCTCGACCAGCTCCTCCCAGCTCGCCGGGGGTTTGTTCAGGTCGAGGCCGGCGCCGTCGTAGGCCTCCTTGGAGAGGAACAGGTAGGGCGTGTCCCCGGCCGAGAGCTGGGGCAGGCCGTTGACGCTGCCCTTGTAGGTGGCCATCTGCACCAGGGCGGGGTAGAAGGCCTTGGGCAGCTCGATCTTGTCCCGTTTGGCCAGCTCGGAGACGTTGCGCAAGGCCCCCTTGGCGGAGAAGTCCGAGGCGAAGTCGGACTGGATCATGAACAGGTCGGGCGGCGTGCCCCCCGCGATCTGGGCGTAGACCTTGTCGTAGGGCATGCCCCCGTAGCAGCCCTCCATGCTGCCGGAGCAGTAAATGTTCTGGTTGTTGATCTTGACGTTCGGCTGCAGGGCGGCAAAGTCCTCCACCTGCTTCGCCACCAGCGGCTCCCGCACGCCCTCCCAGCGGTGCTGGAAGTCGATCGTCACCGTTTCCCTGATCTGACCACCACCGGCCTCGCCGGGCCCGGACGTGGCGCTGCAGGCGGGCAGCAGCGCGCCACCGGCGCCGAGACCGAGCACGGCGAGCAGGGAGCGGCGGGTCAGTTGGGGAGCGAAGGCCATGGCAGGTTCCTTTCGTCGGCGCCGTTGTCGGAGCGTGACGTCCGGCGCGACGGACGCCGGCGCCACCCGTGACGGGCATACTATCCGCGCCGGCCGCCGCCTGCCGCTTCGTCTCCTGGGGCTGCTCGCCGCCGCCGGCCTCGCCCTCCTGCCCGGGGCTACCCCGTTGCTGGCCCAGGCGCCGGCGCAGACCGTCCCGGCCGCGGCCGGCGTCCCCCCCGCCGCCGCGGGCCGCAGCCACGACTGGCGCCGCCCCGGGAGCGTGGCCGCCGTCGGCGGCACGATCTACGATCCCGAGTGCGTCCCCCTGCGCTCCGCCGGGGTCAACGTCCCCAACCTGCCGTACCGCCAGGGAGTGGGCGAGACGCTGCAGTGGCTCCGCCGCCACAACCACCGCTGGATGCGGGTGGTCGCCACCGGGCACGCCCTGCCGGACGATCGCACCCCGCGGGGGCAGACGGCGGCGCTCGCCGCCCTGCGCTCCCTGCTCCGCCAGGTGGAGACGTTCAACGCCGGCGTGCCCCCGTCCGAGCGCATCTACGTGCTCGTCGCCCTGACCGACTACTACAACCCCGGCGTGCCGGGCGACCGCTTCGCGTTCGACCACCCCCGCTGGCGCGGCAGCTCGGTGCTCCCGGCGCCGTGGTACCGCGCCGGCGTGCCGCGCTTCGACTTCCTCCAGGAGCACGGCCTCGGCCGGCTGGTGGGGATGCCGAACTACGAGGTCAACTTCCGCCCCTGGGTGCGGGAGCTGGTCGGCAGCCTCGCCAACAGCCCCGCCCTGCTGGGCTGGCAGCTCGGCAACGAGCTGAAGGCCCGGGGCAGCCCGCGCAACGGCATCCCCCCGGACGAGGCCTACGCCTGGTACCTCGACTTCACCCGGGACGTGGTGGACACGGTCCGGGAGGCCGACCCCAACCACCTGATCTACATGGGCGCCCAGTACATGGCCGAGCTGGTGGATTGGGAGTACCGCCCGAGCGGCGAGCCGCCGCCGGGACTGCAGCCCCAGTACCGCCCGGACGGCGACCCCCAGGCGCACCTCCTGTCCGAGTACCGGGCGTTCGTGCAGCAGGCGCTCGACGCCTGCGGCGCCTCCTGCTGGAACGTCTGGGGGCTGACCAACTACGACTTCGGGCTCTACGCCCTGGACGACGCCAGCGCGATGCAGGCCGCCGGCGTCGCCTCCGTGCTGACCGAGTACGGCTTCACCCTGGGCACGCCCGAGGAGAACCGGCAGCGCTTCGGCGGCGACCGCCCGGCGGCCCTGCGGGATGGCATCGCCCGGCCCTGGGTCGACCTGGCCGGGAACGCCTACCCCCGGCAGTGGGGCGTGCGCGAGCTGATGCAGCGGGCCCCCTTCGCCGGAGTCGCTTCGTGGGGCTCGCCGGCGCCGGGGGCCGAGGCGGTCTACGACCTCGACCGCCTGCGGGGGATCACGGGAGCGCCGGACGAGGACGCCCTGTGGAGCGCCTGGCAGGAGATGGGCGCCTGGCTGGAGACGGAGAATCGCCTCGCCGGTCCGTCGCCGGCCTGCCTGGCCTACACCTCGCCGGCTCCCTGAGGCGGGCCGCCGGGAACGGGGAACGAATCGGCCCCCGACGGCGTCGATGAAGGACGACACAGAAGGGAGCCCCCGGATGCGTTTCCTGGTCGCCCTGCTGCTCGCCCTCGGCCTCGTCCTCCAGCCGGCCCGGACGGCCCTCGCGGACGGCGTCGTCCTGCCCCCGCCGGTCTGCTTCGACGTCGCGCCGCCGCCGCGCCCCGTCCCCGCCGAGGTGGCCGGGCCAGCCGAGGTGGCCGGGCCGGTTGGCCCGGCGGTGCGGCCGGTGCGGCCCGTCCCTCCGCCCCAGCCCGTCCTGCCCTGCTGGCTGACGGTGCGCTACCACCGGGTCGAGGTCACGGTCGACGACCAGGTGGCGATCACCCGGGTCGACCAGGTCTTCGCCAACGAGACGGGGCGCGATCTGGAGGGGACGTACGTCTTCCCCCTGCCCGAGGACGCCACCGTCACCGGCTTCTCCATGTGGGTGGACGGGCAGCAGCAGGAGGGCGAGGTGCTGACCCGGGAGGAGGCGCGGCGCCTCTACGAGTCCATCGTCCGCCGCAACCGCGACCCGGCGCTGCTGGAGTACGTCGGCCGGGGGGCCTTCCAGGCCCGCGTCTTCCCCGTCCCCGCCGGCGGCGAGCGGCGCCTCCAGCTGGAGTACACCCAGACCCTGAGCGCCACGGCGGACGTCCTGCGCTACGTCTACCCCCTGAACACCGAGCGCTTCAGCGCCCGCCCCTTGCAGCAGGCCTCGGTGAGCGTCACCCTGCGCAGCGCCCGGGCGCTCAAAGCGGTCTACTCGCCCAGCCACGAGGTCAGCGTCACCCGCCCGGACGAGCAGACCGCCCGGGTGGTCTGGGAGGCGGCGAACGTCCGCCCCCGGGCGGACTTCGAGCTCGTCTTCGGCGTCTCGCCCGATCCGGTCGGGCTGCACGTGCTGACGCAGCGTCCGCCGGGGGAAGACGGCTACTTCCTGCTCCTCGCCGCCCCAGCCGTGCGCCCGCCGGAGCGCCCCGTGGCCCAGGACGTGAGCCTGGTCTTCGACACCAGCGGGAGCATGGCCGGGGCCAAGATGGAGCAGGCCAGGGGCGCCCTGCGCTTCGTCCTCAACCGGCTGCGCCCCGAGGACCGGTTCAACATCGTGGCCTTCGCCAGCACGGCGACGCCCTTCGCCACCGAGCTGCAGCCCGCCGGCGCCGCCGAGCGCGAGCGGGCGCTGGCCTTCGTCGACCGGCTGGAAGCCAGCGGCGGGACGAACATCAACGACGCCCTCGTCGGGGCCGTCGAGATGGTCAGGGCTGCGCCGGCGGCGGGAGCGGGGCCCGCGCAGCGCCCCCACACCGTGATCTTCGTCACCGACGGTCTGCCCACGGCCGGCCCGCGCGAGCCCGAGGCGATCATCGCCGCGGTGCGCGCGGCGGCGCGGCGGGCCGGCACGGAGCCGGCGCTGCGCGTCTTCCCCTTCGGCGTCGGCTTCGACGTCAACACCGTGCTGCTGGACGGCCTGGCGAGCGAGTTCGGTGGCGCCAGCGCCTACGTCAAGCCGGCGGACAATCTGGAAGACGCCGTCTCCCGCTTCTACGCCCGGGTGGGCGTCCCGGTGCTGACGGAGCTGCGCCTGGACTTCGGCGGCGCAGACGTCTACGACGTCTTCCCCACCCGCCTGCCCGACCTCTACGCCGGCGGGCAGGTGCTCGTCGCCGGCCGCTACCGGACGTCCGGCGCCTTCGACGTCGCCCTCAGCGGGGCAGCGCAGGGCAGCACGCAGCGCTTCGCCGCCCGGGGCGTGAGCTTCGCCGCCGGGGCGACGCCGGCGGGCGCGCCCCTGCCCCGGCTCTGGGCCGGACGGAAGATCGCCTACCTGCTGGACGAGATCCGGCGCCGCGGGACGTCGAGCGAGCTGGTGGACGAGGTGGTCGCCCTGGCCCGGCGGTACGGCATCGCCACGCCCTACACCTCGATCTTCGTCCCCGAGCCGGGCCAGAGCGGTCAGCCGGCGCCCCGGGCGGCCGCGGACGCCCTGCGCCGCGAGCTCGCGGCGGCGCCGGCCTCCGGCGCGGCCGCGGTGCAGAACAGCGAGGCCAGCAACCGGCTGCGCCAGTCCGGGGCCGCCCCGGCCGCGCCCGAGGAGCAGCTCAGGGTGGTCGGCGAGCGGACGTTCGCCCCCAACGGGGCGGTCTGGCAGGAGACGACGGCCGGCGCGAGCGCCCCGGCGCAGCGGACGGTGGTGCCGTTCGGCTCGGACGCCTACTTCGCCCTGCTGGACGCGCACCCGGAGGCGGGGCGGTACCTGGCGGTCGGGCCCCGCCTGGTGCTCCTGCTCGGCGGGACGTGGTACGAGATCGGCGACGAGATCGGGTAGCCGGCGGCGGCGGCCGGATCGGGTTGCGCCGGCCGCCGCTCGGGATGATAATCGGGACGGTCACCCGCGGACGTGCCGCTCGCTGGGGTGCGCCAACCGGCTGCCGCGGGAGCCCAACCGGATGCGAGAGCTACCACGCGCTGCCGTCCTCTATATCGTGAGCGTCGTGGCCGTGGGTACGGTCGTGCTGGTCAACGCGGCGCTCGCCGTCCGGGCCGCGGCCGTGGCCCCGCTCGACGTGCTCCTGTTCTTCGTCCTCTCGGCGGCGGCCGATGTCAACCGGCTGCAGCTGAAGTACGGCGCGGCCTACTCGGTGGCGACGGCGATCAACCTGGCCAGCGTGATCGTGCTCGGCACCCCGGCGGCCATCTGCGTCTCCGCCGCCGCCTCGACCGCGGGCGACCTCTGGCAGCGCCGCCCGGCGTCCCGGGTGGTCTTCAACACCTTCATGGTGGCCATCTCGGTCGCCGCCGGGGGCGCCGTCTTCGACCGCCTGCGGCAGTCCCCGGTGGGCAGCGTCACACCGGCCGACCTGCCCGCGCTGGTCGCGTACACGGTGGTCAACTTCCTGGTCAACCACGCCCTGGTGTGCATCGTCATCAGCCTGACCACCCGGGCCCGCCCCTGGGACGTCTTCGTCGCCAACTACCAGAGCATCCTGATCCCCGCCATCGGCCTGTTCCCCATCGGCGTCCTGCTCGCCGTGGTCTACACCGACTTCGACCGGGTGCTCGGCGTCCTGCTGCTCTTCGTCCCCTTCGTCGCCGTCTTCGTCGCCCTCAACCGGGCGCGTCAGCTCCAGGAGCAGACCGAGGAGCTGGCCAAACGGGACGCCGAGGCGGCCGCCCTGCGCGAGCTCGACCGGCTGAAGAACGAGTTCCTGCGCACCATCTCGCACGAGCTGCGCACCCCCCTGACCCTCGTCCACGGCTACGCCGAGCTGCTGCACACCCGGGCCCAGTCCCTCGACGAGACCGGCAAGCGGATGGTCACCCGCATCTACAGCGGCTCGACCCAGCTGACCCGCCTGGTCGAGGATCTGCTGGACTTCGCCCGCATCGAGCGCGGCGAGCTGGCCGTGGAGTCCCTCGACTTCGACGTCGTGCCCACCCTGCACGACCTGATGGGCGTCTTCCAGGGCGCCGTCCCGCCGGGCCGGCTCTCCTTGCAGGCGCCGGCGAGCCTGCCCGTCCACGCCGATCCGGCGCGCATCGCCCAGGTGGTCACCAACCTGGTGGAGAACGCGATCAAGTACGCCCCCGAGGGCCAGATCACGCTGCGCGCCACGCGGCTCGAGGACGCCGCCCGGCTGGAGGTCGAGGACGAGGGTCCGGGCATCCCGCCCCAGGAGCAGAGCCGGGTCTGGGAGAAGTTCTACCGGGGCGCCCACGTGGCCGGCCGCAACGGCCTGCCCGGCAGCGGCATCGGCCTCGCCGTCGTGCGGGCCCTCGTCGAGGCCCAGACGGGCACCGTCGGGCTGCAGAGTCAGCCCGGTCGGGGCTCGACGTTCTGGATCGAGGTGCCTCTGGCCGAGGAGGACGCCGTCCTGGTGGAGGCCGACCCGGAGTTCCAGGTCGGCTCGCTCAAGGGCTGAGCCCGGCGCCCCGGCGCAGATCGTCCGGGCCCGGCGGCACGCCCAGCTCCCGCAGCAGGCGCTGCAGCACGGGCTCGATCCGCCGCCTGAGGTGCTCGTTGGCGTAGCCCACCCAGGCCACGTCGCTCACCGTGTCCAGCGGGGCCCGCAGCGGTCGTCCCCACTCGTCCGTCACCGCCACGCCGGCCTCGGCGGCGATCAGCGACGTGCACAGGTCGTAGGGCCGGGCGCAGAGCCGGCGCCGGGCGGGCGCCGGGTCCGGATCCCCGTCCCGGGCGGCGCGCGCCGCGCGCTGCTCGGCCAGACGCATCAGCGCCGGGCGCAGATCCGCGGTGAAGCGGTCGTGGCCGACGAGCAGCTCGTAGAGCTGACCGCCAGACGAGACGTACTCGTCGTCGAAGACCAGCGGCGCCCCGCCGCCCGACTCGCCCACCACCTCGGCGAACAGGCGCTCCTCGATCCAGGCGGTCGCCTCTTTCGTCCCGGGGAAGAACTTGGCGATCGTGGCGAAGCCGTGGGCCAGGGTGGTCGACCGGCTCGGCGACGGCCGCAGGGGCACGGTCCGCCCGGTGACCAGATCGAGCGTCTCCCCGGTCACGCCCCCGCCGGCGACGGCCCAGAGGGTGTCCACCAGCCGCGCCCGGCTGGTCGGCAGCTCCGTCTGCACCGCCACCGCCAGGTCGGACATGAGCGGGGGCCGGCCGAGCACCGCCCGCCCGGGGGCGACCGCGCCGAGCGCCCAGGCGGAGCGCTTGTCGTACATCAGGCAGCGGGTCCCGTCCACCGGATCGACGACGCACTCGAAGGCGGCGTCCGCCGGGTCCGCCCCGGCCGGGAAGGGCAGCCGTCCGTCTCCGGGCAACCCTTCGGCGACGAGCACGAAGGGCCGCCCGCCCGGACCCAGATCGCGCGACCAGTCCGCGGCCCACTCCAGCAGCGCCGCCTCCGCGTCGACGTCCAGCCGGTAGATCGTGTCGCCGGTGTGCCCGCCGTCGCCGTGGTCCTCGCGGGCGACGTCGCTCGCCGCTTCGCCGGGCGCCGGCCCGCCGGCGCCGTCCGGGCGCCCGGCGGCGACGGCGGCGCCGATCCGGCGCTGGAGCTCGCGCAGCCGCTCGACGAACACGGCCGCCGGCAGCGGCAGCGGGCCGGACAGCGCGCTCAGGGGTTCGTGCCCTCCATCGGGTAGCCCTTCGCCTGCCAGGCGTCCAGTCCGCCCTTCAAAGCGACGGCGTCTTTCCGGCCGCCCTCGATCAGTAACAGCGCCCCACGGGCGCTCGAATGTTCGCTCGGTCAGGTGCAGTACAGCACCGGCCGCTTGCCGTCCGGGATGACCCGCGCGGCGGCGATCGAGGCCTCGAGCTGGTCGAGCGGCAGCAGGATAGCCCCGGCGGCCCGGCTGCGCTGGAAGGACTCCAGGGAGCGCACGTCCACCAGCACCGCCCGGCCGGCCTGCACGTCGGCGTAGGCGGCCTCGACGTCGATGCGGGGGACCCGGTCCTCGTCGCCCGCGGCCGGCGCGCCGGACTGGCCGGACTGCCCGCCGCGGCGGATGCTCACGGCGCAGCCGGCGGCGAGCAGCGCGGCCGGGGAAGCGAGCAGCAGGTGGCGTCGTTCCATCGCCCCTAAATGTACCCCACCGGCGCCCGCCGGCGGCGCCTCAGGCTCCGCGCGGGGCGGCGGCGGCCGCCGCCGGCGCGGTCGTCGCCGCCCGGGGCGTGCCGCCGGGGGCCGGGGTCCCGGCC
>DATLLM010000335.1:0-5069 GCA_035537855.1 Chloroflexota bacterium
AGCGGTGCTCTGAGCGGTGTGCCGGCCGGCCGGGGCTCAGTCCCGGCCGGCGGCGCGGCGCCCGGCGAGCAGCGTCGAGACGTCCCGCTCGGGGCCGACCATCAGGAAGCGGTGGCCGGCGGCGACGCGCCCGGTGATCCCGTCCGGCCGGGCCCCGCGGGGGGCGGGGACGCGCATCGCCCCCAGCAGGTGGCACACGTCCTCCGCCGTCTCCACCATCGGGAAGACGATGCCGTAGACCCCGAGGTCGAGCATCTGCTTGATCAGCCAGTCCTCCCGCTCCCGGCCGTTGCGGGGCACGCGCACGCAGGGGACGACGTCCGGCCCGAGGCGCCGGGCGCGTCCGGGGAGGACAGGTGGCGGGCGTGCGGATCGGTCTCGGCCTGCATGCGCACCACAATAGCGACGGGGCGGCGGGGGCGGCGCTGGCATACTGAGCGCCGCCGCGGCCGGGCCACCGGCGCGGGAGGCGGCCGCCCCGTCCGGGGCGTGCAGCGGGGAGAGAGAGAGACACACCGCCGTGCCCACCATCGAGCCGCACGCGACCCACTCCGTGCCCTTCCGGCGCCGGGGGACCTACGCCCCGTTTCCGGTGGTCGAGCCGCTGGCCGGCGGCCGGCTGGCCCTGGCCTTCCCCTCGAACGACGGCGACCACCAGGACCACGGCTTCGTCTTCGACTGGAACGTGCTCGTCTCGGCCGATGGGGGCGCGAGCTGGCAGCCGTCGGACGACCCGGCGCTGCCCTTCAACTGGCCGGGCAGCGGCCCCCGGGAGCGCTGGGACCGCTACGCCGCCGTGCAGGCGGACGGCACGTGGCTGGCCACCGGGGCGGTCGGCTGGACGGCCTGGCCGGCGGCGCGCCGGGCGGAGGCGGAAGCGGAGGGGTTGCAGATCGGGACGCACCCCGGGGGCGACACGGGGCGGATCATGGTCGCGCCACCGCGGGTCTTCGTGCAGCGCTCGCGGGACCGGGGCCGGACGTGGCAGCGCGAGGAGCAGACCGTCCCCGGCGCGTACCGCCTGACCGGCTTCCCCCGCGCCGTCACCCTGGCCGGGGGGGAGATCCTGGTGCCGCTGTACGACATCTATCCCGAGGCGCAGAGCCAGCGCGACCGCAACCTGCTGCTGCGCTCGGGCGACGGAGGCGCCACCTGGCGCCTGGTGCTGATGGGGAGCGATGCGCTCACCGGCTGGGGCAACGAGGCGGCGCTGGTCGAGACGGCCCCGGGCACGGTGCTGGCCCTGGTGCGCCAGGGGCGGCCGGGCCACCTGCTGCGCTCGTGGTCGGACGACGCCGGGCGGACCTGGTCGCAGCCCCTGCGCACGGAGATCTGGGGCTACCCGCCGCACCTGCTGCGCCTGCGCGACGGGCGGCTGCTGTGCACCTACGGACACCGGCGCGAGCCCCTCGGCGTGCAGGCCGTGATCAGCGCGGACGGCGGCGCGACCTGGGACGTGGCCAACCGCGCCGTGCTCCGCGGCGACGGGCAGACCCGCCGGCGGGGCGACCGCGAGTCGCGCGATCTGGGCTACCCCGTCTCGCTGCAGCTACCGGACGGGACGATCTACACGGTCTACTACCTGACCCTGGACGGCACGACGCACGTCGCCGCGACGCGCTGGGAGCTGCCATGGTGAGGGCCGCCCGGGAGGCGCCGGGACCGGCCGTCCGCTTCCCCCGGGTGATGCTGGGCACGGTCTGCCTGCCCTGGGACGAGCGCGGACGGCTGCTCGAGGACGTGTTCCGGGAGCAGGTGCGCTGCCTGGGGCGGGCGGGCCTGCGCGAGCGCTACGTCTTCGGCACCGCGGGCGAGGGCTACGCCGTGACCGAGGCGCAGTTCGACCAGGTCACCCGCATCTTCGTCGAGGAGATGGCGGCGCAGGAGGCGCCGCCGATGGTGGGGGTGATCAGCCTCTCCCTGGGCACGGTCGTCGCGCGGATCGAGCGGGCGGCGGCGCTCGGGGTGCGCCGCTTCCAGGTGTCGCTGCCCTCCTGGGGCACGCTGACCGACGGCGAGGTGCGCGCCTTCTTCGACGAGACCTGCGGCCGCTTCCCGGGGTGCCAGTTCCTGCACTACAACCTGGGGCGGGCCGGGCGGCTGCTGGACGGCGGGGACTACGCCGACCTGGCGGCGCGCCACGAGAACCTGGTGGGCACCAAGTACGGCGGCGGCGACCTGCGCCTGATCGCCGATCTGCTCGGCCGCGCCCCGACCCTGCGCCACTTCCTGACCGAGCCGGGCTACCCGGCCGGCTGCGCGATCGGGGCGCCGGGATTCCTGGTCTCCTTCTCGTCGAGCAACCTGCGCCGCGCCGGGGCCTTCTTCGCCGCCGGGGTGGAGGGGGACCTCGCCACCCTGGCGGGGCTGCAGCGCGAGCTGATCGCCTTGCGCCAGGACCTGGGCGCGGCGATGGCCGCGGCGCCTCCGGCGCCGCACATGGACGGGGGCTACGACAAGCTGTTCAGCCGGCTGCTCGACCCCCGCTTCCCGCTGCGCTTGCTGCCGCCCTACGCCGGGGCGAGCGAGGCGGCGTTCGAGCGCTACGCCGCCGTGCTGCGCCGGCGGCACCCCGCCTGGGCGCCGGAGGCGGCCGGGGCGTAGCGTCGCCTGCGGGGCGCCCTACGGCTCTACAGTCCTACAGCCCTACGGCTCTACAGCCCTACAGCCCTACACCCGGTCGGCCGGCCACTGGTAGAAGTCGATCGGGAAGCGGTCGGGGTCGACGTCCGGGCGGCGCTCCGGGCCGAAGACGAGCTTGACCAGCTCGCCGGGGCTGAGGTCGTGAACGCGCCCGTCCAGGCGCAGGCGCCAGACGTCGCCCCGGCGCTCGACGGCGGCGTCGACGTTCAGGGCGGCGAAGAGCGCCGGCGGGTCGAGCACCGCCAGCATGCCCAGGTAGGTCAGGGCGGTGGGGACGCCCAGTCCGAGCAGCAGCCCGGGCAGCCCCGCGGCGCCGTCCGGGGTCTGCACCTGCATCTCGAACTGCCCCTGCTGGGCGCCGCTGCGCTCGGTCGAGCGGGCCGGGAGGTGCTCCACCGCGCCGAAGGCGTGGCGCAGCAGGGCGGCGACGTCGGCCGTCTCGCCGCCGTACTCGCGCACGGCGCTGCCGGCGGTGGCGACGTACGCCACCGGCCGGCCGGCCCGCAGGGCGACGAAGAGGCGGGGCATCTTGCGCCGCACGAGGAGGGCGAAGCGGTCGGCCGTGCGCGTCGCGCCCAGGGGGGCGGCGTTGTGCAGGGCGCAGAGGGCGTCGAGGTGCGCCTCCCAGTCCTCGGTGACGTCGAACCCCGAAGGGGCGGGGAGGGCGTCGACGTTGCGCCGGTCGAACGTGAAGCTGCGCTGCCGGCCGGCCCGCTCCCAGCCCAGCTTGCGATACCAGTTGGTGATCCCGGTGCTGAGCAGACCGACCTGGTCGCCGCTCTGGAGCATCCGGCGGTGGCAGTCCTCCAGGGTCAGCGTGGCCAGACCGAGGCGGCGGAAGTCGGGGTGGGTGGCGACGGCGTTGATGCCGCCCAGGGAGAGCGTCCCCAGCGCGGTGCGCACCGCCGTGTCGTAGACGGCGATGGAGGCGACCGGCCGCCCGCCGTGCAGGACGACGCGCACGTTGTGCAGGTTGTCCGGGTGGTAGATGTGGGAGTAGTCCCAGCCCATGCTCGGCGCCGCCGGCGGGCCGGCGGCGCGCTGGGTGCGGAAGACGAGGTTGATCAGGTCGAGGGTGGGGGCGAGCTCAAACGGCCCGCAGGCCCGTGGCCCGTCGAACCCGTCCGGCGCCCCCATCAGCGCTTGGGCTCCCAGCCCACCGGCTTGGCCCGGTCGCGCTCCAGCTTGTCCAGGGCGTCCTGGCACTGCTGCAGGGCCGTCGTCACCGGCAGGGGCTCCTGCTCGCTGAACATGGCGTCCTCGTAGGCCCGCACGATCTGCTCGGCGTCGTTGAACATCAAGGTCACCGGCTGCAGGCGGCTGTAGTCGAGCGCTTTGACGATCAGGTCCTCGTGCTGGGGGGTGTCCGGACGCAGGTAGTCCGGGCTGTTCGCCGCCGTGCGCCGGGCGGGGACGGCGCGGCCGGCCTTGACGAAGATCTTGGCCCCCTCGGTCGAGGTCAGCCACTTGATGAAGGTCCAGCCCGGCTCGACCTGCTTGGCCCCTTCCGGCAGGCCGACCCCGTCCGCCGTCTCCCGGGTGTAGCGCTGCCCGTCGGTCGCCTTGGGGAAGGGCACCACGTCCCAGTCCAGCTGGGGGCGGGCGTAGAACTCGCGCAGGTTGTTGGGGTAGCCGAGGGCCATCGCCGACCGGCCGGCGAAGAACAGGTTGCCCATCCCCTGCAGGTCGGTCGGGCCGGGGACGACCTTGTGGCGCCGGCGCAGGTCGACCAGCCACTCGAAGGCGCGCACCGTCTCGGGGGCGGTCATCGTCCAGCGCCGGCCGCTCTCGTCGAGCAGCTTGGCGCCCCGCGCCCAGAGCCAGGTGACGTCGCCCCGGAACGAGGGCCGGCCGGAGAGGGCGGCCGTCTTCATCGCCCCGCCGGCGCCGCCCTCGAACGCGACCAGCCGGCGCGACTTCTCCAGCCAGTCGTCGATCGTCCAGTTGCCGTCCAGGGGCGGCAGGGGCACCCCCGCCTCGTTGAACAGCTGCTTGTTGACGTAGAGCATGTCCCCGCCGGTGTTGAAGGGCAGGGCGTAGAGCTTGCCCTGGCCGAAGCGGAAGCCCTGCCGGTCGTACTTGAACGCGGCCAGGGAGCGGGGGAAGAAGTCCTGGGGGTTGAGCTCTCTGGAGTCGCGGGCGAAGAGCCGGTCCAGCTCCATGTAGATCGACTTGTCCGCGTAGAAGGGGAGGGGCTCGTCGTCCACCCGCCAGACGTCGGCGGGGGAGCCGGCGACGAACTGGGCGAAGTAGACGGGGAGGCAGTCCTGGGCGCTGGCCGTGCCGGCGGTGCAGGGCTCGTACTGCACCTTGATCCCCGTGCCGAGGGCGTTGTAGCCGTCGACCACGTCCGTCCAGATCTGGAGCTCCGTCCCCACCCCGGCGGCGGCGAAGCGGATCGTCGCCGGAGCGCGCACGCCCGGCGA
>DATLLM010000336.1:0-2418 GCA_035537855.1 Chloroflexota bacterium
GGCGCCTGAAGGAAAGACGTCCGACGTCCGAGGTCCGAAGTCAGCGGTGGGATGACGAGAGGCTCTCCCGCTGGCCCGCGATCGACGTCGGACACTGGACGTCGGACGACTTTCCTTCAGGCGCCCGCCACCCGCGCCATCCGCGTCGGCTCGCGGCGCAGCTCGGCGTTGACGAAGGCCTGCATCATGCGCCCCTTGAGGCCGGCCGCTGCCGGCTCGTCCCAGAGGTTGTGCACCTCCCCCGGGTCCTCCTCCAGGTCCCACAGCTCGCCGTACGGGCGGTCGCGGTAGACGGTCAGCTTGTAGCGCTGCTCGACGTACGTGCGCAGGTGCACGGCCGTCGGCTGGTGGCGGTTCTCCACGATGGCGTGGTCGCGCCCCGCCCCCGCTTCGCCCCTCCAGGACGGCAGGGCGTTCAAGCCCTGCATCAGCCCCGGCACCGGCGCCCCGGCGGCGGCCAGGAACGTGGGCGCCAGGTCGACCGTGCTCTGCAGCCCCGCGCTCACCGCCCCCGCCGGCACCTCGCCCGGCCAGCGCACCAGGAACGGGATGCGGATCAGGTCCTCGTAGTGGAAGGGCCCCTTGGCGTTCAGCCCGTGCTGTCCCAGGAAGTGCCCGTGGTCGGTGGTGAACACCACCAGGGTGTCCCCGGCGAGACCGAGCGCGTCCAGCCGGTCCAGGATGCGCCCGATCTCCCGGTCCATGAAGCTGGTCATGCCGTAGTAGATGGCCAGGTCCCGCTGCAGGGACGCCCGCTCCTGCAGGTGCGAGCCGAGGCCGTGGTTGGCGAACGCCGTCTCCCGGAACTCGGAGAAATCCGGGTGCGCCTCTTGCGTCCGGCCGAAGTGCGGCGGGTTGCCGGCGTGCTCCCCCGGGGTCAGCGCGCCCGGCGCCATCGCCGCCGGGTCGTACAGGCTCGCCCACGGCTCGGGGACGAGGTACGGCGGGTGCGGATCGGGGAAGCTGGCCCACAGGAAGAACGGCGCCTCGGCCGTCGCCGCGCGGTCGATGAAGGCGATGCTGCGGTCAGCGATCCAGCGGTTGTAGTGCAGCGCCTCGGGCAGCTCCCACGCCCCGTGGCGGCGCCGGCGCTGCCCCGCCGGCGGCGGCGGCCAGGGCTGGAAGTAGTCCCGCCAGTTCCGCAGCCCCTGCTCCTCCAGCCAGACGGCGTAGTGCTGCCCGGCGTGCGACTCGTCGGCGTGGTTGCGGCACACCTCGACGTGATCGAAGCCGTACCACGGCCCGCGGAAGGCGCGCCAGAAGTCCAGATCGCGCAGCGTCGGCTGCGCCTCGAGCGAGGGGCTCTCCGGCGTCGAGCCCAGGGGCTGAAAGTGGGCCTTCCCGATTAGCCCGGTGGCGTACCCCCGGTGCCCGAGGGCCTGCCCGACGGTGGGCACGTCCTCGGGCAGCTTGACCCCGATCGTCCAGCAGCCGTGCACCGAGGGGTACAGCCCGGTGATGATGCTCGCCCGGGTGGGCGAGCAGACCGGGTTGGGGCAGTAGGCCCGGTCGAAGCGGGTGCCCTCCCGCGCCAGGCGGTCGAGCGCGGGGGTGCGGATCGCGGGGTTCGTCGCGCCCAGCGCGGAGGTGTGCTGCTGGTCGCTCGTGATCAGCAGGATGTTCGGGGTGCGGGTCATCGTTCCGGACCGATGGTAGCATCGTCGCCTGCCGGGGGGGCCCTAGCGCCACCGGCGCCGGCGCCCCCTCTACACTCGACTATGGCCTCCTCCGCTCCGGCCGTCGCCGGCATCCGCAGCGTCACCGCCACCCGCTACGTCACCCCCCTGCGCCAGGGGGGCTCCCTCCCCGCGATCGTCGAGGCGGACGACGAGGGCCTCTACGTGCTCAAGTTCCGCGCCGCCGCCCAGGGCGTACGCACCCTGGTGGCCGAGCTGATCGCCGGCGAGCTCGGCCGTGCCCTCGGACTGCTCGTCCCCGAGATCGTCTACATCCAGCTCGACCCCGTCCTGGGGCGCTCCGAGCCGGACCCCGAGATCCAGCCCCTGATCGTCAACAGCGGGGGGCGCAACCTCGGCCTGGACTATCTGCCCGGCGCGATCAACTACCATCCCGTCCTCGCCCCGCCCGAGCCGGAGCTGGCCTCCCTCGTCGTCTGGCTGGACGCATTCGTCACCAACGTCGACCGCACCGTGCGCAATCCCAACCTGATGCTCTGGCACAAGCGCATCTGGCTCATCGACCACGGCGCCGCCCTCTACTTCCACTACTCGTGGGAGCACTACCGCCAGCGGGCGCGCGACCCCTACCCGCAGGTCGCCCGCCACGTCCTCCTGCCTTACGCCACCGCCCTCCCCGCGGCGGACGCCCTCGCCACCGCCCGGCTCACCCCCGAGGCCATCCGGGCCGTCGTCGGGCTCGTCCCGGACGACTGGCTGGACGAGCCCGCCTTCCCCACCC
>DATLLM010000337.1:0-2201 GCA_035537855.1 Chloroflexota bacterium
CCTTCAGGGGAGGAGAAGCGAGAGCATGCCAGAGCAGATGTGGCGGGTGGCCAAGCACGAGGGGGTCGGCAACGTCGTCCTGGAGCACGTTCCGGTCCCCCAGCCGGGGCCCGGCGAGGTGCTCACCCGCACCCGGGTGAGCCTGATCAGCCGTGGCTCCGAGCTGTGGCGCCGCTACGAGCGCCAGGAGGCGATCGACCCCGGCATCATGGGCTACTCCACCACCGGCGTGGTCGAGCGCACCGGCCCGGAGGTCACGCTCGTCTCCCCCGGGGACCGGGTGGTGGCCACCGCCCCCCACGCCGAGTTCTCCCTCCAGCCGTCGTGGGACGGGGCGCGCTCGCGCGTCTTCCCCCTGGCCGACGGGGTCTCCTTCGAAGACGGCACCTTCCACGGGCTGTGCACCAGCAGCGCGGGGTGGACGCGGGCCGCCGGGATCACGGCGCAGGATCGGGTGGTGGTCATCGGGCAGGGGATCGTCGGCAACCTGGTGATGCAGTTCGCCCGGCGCTACAACCCGGCCCAGCTGATCGCCGTCGACGCCCTGGAGATCCGCTGCCGGCTGGCCCGCGAGTCGGGCGCGCCGGAGGTGATCGACGCCAGCGCCGAGGACCCGGTCGCCGCCGTGAAGCGCCTGACCGGGGGCGCGGGGGCGACGATCGTGGTCGACTGCGTCGGCGGGCGGGCCGGCGTGCAGTCCTTCGCCCAGGCCCAGGACATGCTCGCCCCCGGGGGCCTGCTGCAGTTGATCGGCCTCTACCACGGCGCCCCCCTGCCCCTCGACGCCTCCAAGATGATGCTGCGCCGCCTGATCGGCGGCTACCCCCCGGACACCGACCGGATGGAGATGGGCCGGGTGGCGATGGCCGCGCTCGTCGCCGGCGAGGTGCGGGTCGGCCCCCTGATCACCCACCGCTTCTCGGGCCAGCAGGCGAAGGCGGCGTTCGACCTGCTCTACGAGCACCCCGAGCAGGCCATGGGCGTGCTGCTCACCTGGGACTGAACGGGGCGGGCCGGGCGGCCCTGTCAGGGACCTGACCGCCGGGCGGACGTGACTCGTCAGCGCCGTCCGGAGCAGTATGGCCGGCAGAAGGAGAACGCCGATGACCATCACGCTCCGGGACGCCCCCGCCGCCGTCTCCGCGCTCGCCGGTGTCCGGGCGCCGTCCGCCGCGCTGCGCTGCGTCGTCTGCGGAGCGGCCTTCGACTTCGCCGCCGGCGAGTCGGCGGTGGTGCTGCGCCACGTCGCCTACGGCCACGACTTCGTCCACGACGGCCGCTGCCTGGCCACCGCCCGCGAGCTGCTCTTCGCCGAGCCGGGCTACGACTGCGCCGCCCTCGGGCGCGACCCCGAGCGCCGGCGGGTCCTGGACGCCGGCCCGGGCGCCGGCTGGGCCGCCGTGCTGCCCGAGCCGCCGCGGCGCATCGGCCCGGGGCGGCCGTTGCAGCTCGCCGACGGCCGCCCGGTGCACCTCGAGCCCCTGCGCTGGTGGGCCCTGATCGAGTACCGGGACGGCAGCCGCCGGGTGGAGGGCATCGTCCGGGACGACGACCTGCTGGACGAGCCGGGCGGGGCCGAGCTGCCCGCGGCCCGCGCCGGCTTCCAGCGCCTGCTGGGCTACGCCGCCCCGGGCGACCTGCGGACGGCGGTCGCCCAGCCCCGGGCCGCCTGACGGCCCAGCGCCCCAGCGCCCCAGCGCCCCAGGCCCTGCGCCGCCGGCGGCCCGGGGCGGGCTACGCCCCCCCGCGGGCCCGCAGCCGGGGCAGGATGTGCTCGGCGTAGAGATCGAGGAAGCGGCGCTGGTCCGGGCCGGGGGCGTGGAACACCAGGTGGTTGAAGCCCAGATCGATGTAGTGGGCGACTTTCGCCGCGTGCTCCTCCGGATCCGACGACACGATCCAGCGGCTCGCCGCCCGCTCCACCGGCAGGGCGTCCGCCAGGCGCTCCATCTCCAGCGGGTCGTCCACCCCCACCTTCTCCTCGGCCGAGAGGGCGAGCGCCCCCCAGTGCGTCGTGTCCTGCAGCGCCCTGGCCCGGTCCGGGTCGAAGGAGACCTTCACCTCGATCATCCGCTCCAGCGCCGCCGGGTCGCGCCCGGCCTTCCGGGCCCCCTCGTCGAACGCCGGCAGGAGCTGATCGCGGTAGAGGGCGTCGCCCTTGCCGCTGGTGCAGATGAACCCGTCGCCCACCCGCCCGGCGT
>DATLLM010000338.1:0-3928 GCA_035537855.1 Chloroflexota bacterium
ACGTTACAGTCCCCGAATCGATGCGAGTACTCGTCACCGGGGGCGCCGGGTTCATCGGCTCCCACACCGTCGATCTGCTCCGCGAGCGGGGCTACGACGTGCGCGTCCTGGACGTCCTGCAACCGCCGGTGCACCGCGACCGGCGCTGGCCGGCGTACCTGCCGGCGGGAGTGGAGCGGATGGAGGGGTCGGTCGACGACCCGGCGGCCTGGCGCGCGGCCCTGACCGGCGTGCAGGGCGTGATCCACCTGGCGGCCTACCAGGATTACTTGCCCAACTTCAGCCGCTTCTTCCACGTCAACGCCGCCGGGACGGCGCTGCTGTACGAGCTGCTGGTGGCCGAGCCCGAGCTGGCGAAGCCGATCCGCAAGGTGGTGGTGGCCACCTCCCAGGCGGTCTACGGCGAGGGGCGCTACCGCTGCCCGGTGCACGGGACGCAGTACCCCGGCCAGCGTCCGCTGGCGCAGCTCGAGCAGCGGGACTGGGAGCCGCGCTGTCCCGTCGGGGGGGAGACGATGACCCCCGAGGCGACGGCCGAGGACGACCCGCCACGGCCCCACAACCAGTACGGGATCAGCAAGCTCTCCCAGGAGCTGATCTGCCTCAACCTGGGGGCGCGCTACGGCATCCCGACGGTGGCGATGCGCTACAGCATCACCCAGGGGCCGCACCAGAGCTTCACCAACCCCTACTCGGGGGCCCTGCGGATCTTCGTGCAGCGCGTGCTGCACGGGCGCCAGCCGGTGCTCTACGAAGACGGCGGGCAGCTGCGGGACTACGTCTCGGTGTGGGACGTGGCCCGGGCGAACGTGCTCGTCCTGGAGGACGAGCGGGCGGACTTCCGGGCCTTCAACGTCGGCGGCGGGCGGGCCCTGACCGTGCTGGAGTACGCCGGCGTGGTGGGGCGGGCGCTGCACCGGCCGGTGACGCCGGAGGTGCCGGGGCGCTTCCGGGTGGGCGACACGCGCCACATCCTCTCGGACATCTCCCGCCTGCGGGCGCTGGGGTGGGCGCCGCAGGGATCGCTCGAGGACGCGGCGGCGGCCTACGCCGAGTGGGCGCAGGCCCAGCCGGAGTTCCGCGACTACACCGACGAGGGCGCCAAGACGATGGCCCGGCAGGGCGTGGTGCGCGCGGCGGCGGGCTGAGCCGTCCGGCGCTTCCGGCGCCTCAGGCGCCCAGCAGGCGCCGGTGCTCCTTGTAGATGCAGCGGTCCTGGACGACGACCAGGCCGGCCGCGCGGGCCACCGCGGCGGCCGCCTCGTTGACGATCCCTTCCTGGAGCCAGAGCACCTTCGCCCCGGCGCGGACGGCGGCCGCGGCCACCGGCGGGACGTCCTCCGGGCGCCGGAAGACGTCCACGATCTCCACCGGGGGGGGCACGGCGTCCAGGTCGGCGACGGCGGGGACGCCGAGCGCCTCGGCGATGGTGGGATTGACCGGGGTGACGTCGTAGCCCACCCGCTGCATGTACGCGGCGACGCCGTGGGAGGGCCGGTTGGGCTTGTCCGAGAGCCCGACCACGGCGATCCGCCGGTACCGCTGGAGCAGGCGCTTGATCTCGTCGTCTGTCGGATTATCCACGTCGTCTACGTTGTACACCACCCGCGGCGGCGGCGGCGGCGGGGCCTCAGTACTTCTCGCGGTTCTTGATGAAGTCCGTGGTCAGCCGGGCGAGCTCCGGCGCCACTTCCTTGGCGGGGGCCTCGTTGTTCCAGATCCGGTTCAGATTGGGCGTCCAGATGTCCCGGTTGAAGTCGTTCCACTCCGGCATCAGGGGCAGGGTCTTGACCCGGTTGTCGGTGAAGGTGCCGAGGTTGGCCGGGCCCTTCCCGCTCTTCAGGAACTGCGGGTCCTGGTTGGCCTTCTTCAGGGCGGGGACGAAGCGCCCCTCGGTGCCGTAGATGAGCATGCCGTCGTAGCCGCCGAGGAACTTCATGAACTCCCAGCCGCCGTCGGGGTTCTTGGCGCCGGAGAGGAGCACCTCGCCGTTGCCCTTGTAGAGGCCCTGCTGCTTGCGCAGCTTGCCCTGGGGCATGGCCACGCTGTCCCAGGTGAAGTCCTTGATCTCCTGTCGGTAGCGGGGGATGTCCGTGAACCAGCCGTGCAGGGTGGCCAGCCGGCCCTGGACGAAGAGGTCCGAGCCCCCGGGCGCGTCCGGCACAGAGTTGCGGGTGACCTTGTTCTTGTGCACCAGGTCCTGCAGGAACTGGAGGGAGTCGACCGCCGCCGGCGAGTCGAGGACGCAGACGTTCTTCTCTTCGTCGATCAGGTCGGCGCCGTTGACCCAGAGGAACGGCCACCACAAGCCGGGGCGCTCGGTGCCGAAGACGTTGTCGCGGGTGGTCTTGGTCGAAACGTCCAGCCAGTCGTTGAGCGTCCAGCCCTCGGTCGGGACCTTCGCCCCCATGCGCTCGATGAGGTCCTTGTTGAAGAAGAAGGAGGCGGTCGAGCCGCGCATGTTGGGGTGGTAGTGGTACTTGCCCCGGTAGAGGAACTCGTCGAACCAGGCCTCGACGTAGTCGTCTTTCTTGACGCCGTCCCGCTGCATGCGCTGGGTGACGTCGGCGGCGCCGCCGCGCTTGATCAGGGCGCGCATGTTGTAGCCGTCGACGAGGGCGGTATCCGGCGGATCGCCCGAGGCCAGCAGGGTGGTGATCTTCTCGAAGGCGTCGCCCGAGCCGGTGTTGGTGAACTCCACCTTGAGCTTGCTCTGCTTGGTGTTGAAGGCCTCGACCACCTTGTTCTCGATGGCGTCCGAGAAGGCGTTGCCCCAGGCCATGTAGCGCACCGTGCCGGTGGCGGCCGCGGCGGCGGGGGCCTGTCCGCCCCCGCCGCCGGCCGGCGCACCGGGCGCGGCGCAGGCCGCGGCGGCGGCGGGCAGGGCCGCGACTCCGGCGGCGAAGAGGCGGCGGCGGGTGATCTGGGGCACGGTCATCGTCCGCTGACTCCCTCCGGCGCACGCGCGTTCGGACGCGTCGGCGCGGTCAAGTAGTAGAAGCTATTGTTGCAGATGTTGCGGTCCGGTAGCCGGCAGGGTCCGGCAGGGTAGTAGTTGAAGCAAGTTGGGGGCCAGGAGGGGCGAGGACGGTGGCGCATGGTACGGTTATGGGCGTGCAGGGAGAAGTCACGTCGCTCCTGGTAAAGGACGCAACGGGAGCGGAATGGGTCGTCCCGCTGGATCAGCCCAGCCTGACCATCGGACGGGACAAGCTGTGCGCCATCCACATCGAGAGCGCCTACGTCTCCCGGCAGCACGCCCGCATCGACGTCCGCGACGACGGCGTCTTCCTGATCGACCTGGGGAGCCGGAACGGCTCGCTGCTGAACAACACCCGGGTGGAGCAATCCGCGCCCCTGCGCTCCGGCGACGTGATCGCCATCGGGGACGCCACGATCGAGTGCCAGGCGGGTACGGCCAGCGGCGAGCGCACGCGCACCCTCGGGCCGCGCCAGTCGGAGCCGGCGACGCCGGACCGGCTGCAGGTCGATCCGATGACCTACGAGGTGCGGATCGGCGATCAGCTGCTGGAGCGGCGCCTCTCGGCGCAGGAGTTCAAGCTGCTGGGGTACCTCTACCAGCACCGCGACCGGGTGTGCGCCCGCCAGGAGCTGGGGGACGCGATCTGGGGGGCGCACAACTGGGACCCCAATATGCTGCACCGGCTGGTCTCTCGTCTGAAGGAGAAGATCGAGCCGGCGCCGGAGCGCCCCCGGTACGTGCAGACGGTGCCGTGGGTCGGCTACCGGCTGACCCCGTAGCCATCAGAGTTTCTTTATTTTCCCTGGGGGCTGCGCCCCCAGACCCCCCGGTGGGCGAGCCACCGTTCTGGCAGCCGCCCCGGGGGGACGCGCTGCGTCGGGGGCGGCGCGGGCCCGGCAGCCGCCCCGGGGGACGCGCTGCGTCGGGGGTTGCGCCGCCGGGGGA
>DATLLM010000339.1:0-3477 GCA_035537855.1 Chloroflexota bacterium
CGCCCGCCTCGCCCGCCTCGCCCGCCTCGCCCGCTTCCACTCCCGCTCCTTCTTCTGGTAGGCTCCTGACCGTCCGAAAGGGGCCTCTGCTACCGTGCTCACCGAGAACACCGCCAAGAAGCTGCTCACCTCAGGCAAGCCGGCCGTCGGCATCTGGCTGGCCATCCCCGGCCTGACCAGCGCCGAGGCCCTGGCCACGATCGGCTGGGACTGGCTCACCCTGGACGTGGAGCACGCCCCCTTCAACCTGGAGACGCAGCAGGCCCTCTACCTGGCCATCGCCTCCCAGGGCTGCGTCCCCCTGGCCCGCATCGCAGCGAACGACACCACGATCATCAAGCAGACCCTGGACGCCGGGGCGATGGGCGTCGTCGTGCCGATGGTCTGCTCCGCCGCGGAGGCGAAGCACGCCGTCGAGGCGTGCCGCTACCCGCTGGAAGGGGTGCGCTCGGCCGGTGGCGGGCGCTGGCGCTACGGCTACGGCGCGGACTGGCAGCAGCGGGCCAACGACGAGACCCTCTGCATCGTCATGATCGAGCACCACACCGCCGTCGACCGGGCGGAGGAGATCCTCGCCGTGCCCGGCGTCGACGCCTGCTTCATCGGCCCGAACGACCTCTCCTGGTCGATGGGCCTCAAGGGGCGCCGCGACGACGCCCACGAGGCCGCGCTGATGCGCGTGCGCGACGCCGGTCGGGCCACCGGCACCCCCGTCGGCCTGCACTGCGGCTCACCCCAGGAGGTGGTGCAGCGCATCGAGCAGGGCTTCCAGTTCCTCGCCTGCCAGAACGACATGGCCTTCATGCTGGCCGGGGCGACCGCCGCCCACCGCCACATCAAGGGCGCCGCCGGGGGCTGAGCCCCGGCGGCGCACCTCTCCGCCCTTACCCGAGCGGGCCCTCACCCGAGCGGGCCCTCACCCGAGCGGGCCCTCACCCGAGCAGGCCCTGGCGCTCGTCGATCTCCCGCTGGTACGCGTCGGCCGACCCGTCCAGCATGTCCTCGAGGCTCACCACCCGGCCGAGGCGCCCGGCTTCGAAGGGGGCGTAGGTCAGGGCGACGTCCGCCCGCCCCTCCTCGCCGCTGACCTCCGGCGCCTTCCCGGTGCGGATGCACTCCCCGAGCTCGTAGTACTCCAGGGCGATCAGCTTGGCGTCCGTCTCCGGGAAAGCGAAGTCGTAGCGCCAGACGCGCTCGCCGCCGAAGAGCTCGGCCGCCTGGGGGTCGAGGCGGTAGCCGGGCGCGTGCTCCAGGATCGCCGCGTCCTCGATCGGCGCGGCGTCGTCGAGAGTCAGCCGGATCGGGCGCCCGATGCGGTTGCCGCTGGAGACGAACGACCCCTTTGAGCCCCAGACGACGCGCTCGTTGCGCCGCTCGCCGTGGCCGGCGTGGTCGTCGATCCAGTGCCCGACCGTCCCGTTGCGGAAGGAGATGTGGGCGTAGATGGCGTCGTCGCCGGTTGGCTCGATCCGGTCGGGCATGCTCGCCCGGTAGCCGCCGTAGTAGCCGCCGGGGCCGCCGGCGTTCCCCTCGCCCTTGTAGCGCACCCGCTCGTGCAGGCGGGATTCGCCGTACACGAGGCGGAACTCGCCCATGTAGAAGCGCAGCAGGTCGGCCTCGTGGACGCCGGCGTCGACCGGCATCGAGGCGGTGTCCTTCATGTGCCGCCAGATGGTCATGGAGATGCGGTCGCCCCCCCCGATGGCGGACTGCAGGATCAGCCGGGGGTCGCCGATGGCCCCCTCGTCGATCAGGGCCCGGGCGAGGCGGTGGATCGGGTCGCGCCGGTAGTTCTCCGCAACCGAGAGCACCCGCCCCGCCCGGGCGGCCGTCTCGATCAGCCGCGTGCAGCCCCGCACCGTGACCGCCAGGGGCTTCTCGCAGAGCACGTGCAGCCCCGCCTCGAGCGCCGCCTGGGCCACCGGCACGTGCAGCCCGCTCTCCACCGTCACGTCCGCGGCCCGCAGCTCCGGCAGCGCCCGCACCATCTCCTGCACGTCGGTGAACACCCGCGGACGCCGGCCGAGCAGGGCCTCGGCCTCCCCGGCCAGCAGCTCCGCCTGCTCCCGCTTCACGTCGCACGCGGCCACCAGCTCCATGTTGCAGAAGGAGGCGCCCTGCAGCGCCGCCATCCCCCGCAGGTGCCGGCGGCCCATGCCCCCGCAACCGACCGCCGCGTACGTCACCGTCTCCGCCATCGTCGCGTCCCTTTCGCGTCCAGAGTCCTCTAGTACCCCGCCCCGATCAGGGCGGCCTTGACCGGCTTCTCGGTCTCGTGCTCCAGCAGCCGGAACGCCCGCGGCGCCTCCGTCACCGGCACCCGGAGCCCGACGAAGGCGCCGAAGTCGATGTCCTTGCCCGCCGTCTCCAGGCAGCGCAGGGCCTTGCCGAAGGCCTGGGGCGGCTGCGCCGCGACGGTGTAGAGGGCGAGGTCTTTCTGGGTCAGGTGCCGCGCCACGTTCAGCGGCACGGTCTTCCCCGTGTCCGCCATGCAGCCCAGCTCGACGTAGGTGCCGAGGGGGCGCAGCATCTCCAGGCCCTCCAGGAACGCCGCCGGCACGCCGGCGGCCTCGAAGACCACGTCCGCGCCGTAGCCCCCGACGCTCAGCTCCCGCACCCGCCGGATGCGCTCCGCCGGCGGCACGGCGGCGATGTCCACCGTCACGTCCGCCACCCCGGCGCGCACGGCGCTGTCCAGCGCCCCCTGCGGCGCCCCGACCAGCACGATCCGCCCCGCCCCGGCGATGCGCGCCGCCGCCGCCGTCAGCACCCCGATCGACCCGGCGCCGAGCACCACCACCGTCCCCCCGAACGCGAGCGTCTGCTCGTTCTTCCAGCTCGGCAGGGAGAGGGCCCGCTCCACCGCCCGGATGCCCATCGAGAACGGCTCGGTCAGCACCGCCACCTCCCAGGGCATGGCCGGCGGCACCTTCCACAGCCAGGTCCCCGGGCCGATGTACTGGTACTCGGCCATCCCCCCGGTGAAGTGCGGCGCCGCGTCCGCCCGGCCGAAATGGTAGCCGTAGCCGGCGGGCCGGGGCTGCCCCGGGACGCCGTCGCAGCGCGCCGTGTGCCCCATCTC
The DNA here is from genome assembly GCA_035537855.1 of Chloroflexota bacterium. Lineage (GTDB taxonomy): Bacteria > Chloroflexota > UBA11872 > UBA12225 > UBA12225 > DATLLM01. Next base: position 3,083 of record DATLLM010000339.1, read on the forward strand.
GCGGCACCAGTAGCAGCGCCCGCACGGCCGGTGGGGATAGAACACCACCCGGTCGCCGGGGACGACCCGCTCGCCGGCGGTCGTGCGCAGGTCCGCCCGCGAGCCGGCGCGCAGCACCCGCGCCGCCGTCTCGTGCCCCATGACCACCGGCAGGTCCAGGTGCAGCGTGTCGCCGACGTCCTGGTAGCGGTGCAGGTCCGAGCCGCAGATCCCGGCCAGGCCGATGCCCAGCAGCGCCCCGTCCTCCGGCGGCGGCGCCAGCGGATAGCGGCGCACCTCAACCCGGCGCTGCCCGCAGAGCACGGCGGCGTACCCCGCCGCCGGCAGCGCTGCCGCCCCGTCCCCAGCGCGTGTCACCTCGGCGCCGCTCCCTTCTCCTCCGGCCCGCCCCGGCC
>DATLLM010000340.1:0-10026 GCA_035537855.1 Chloroflexota bacterium
GTGCACACCTACTTCGCGGCCGGCGCCGAGGGCTTCACGTCGAGCGTCGCCAACTTCATGCCCGAGGTGGCGCTCGAGCTCTACGAGGCCGCGAGCGGTGGCGACTTCGCCCGGGCCCGCCGCATCTTCGAGGAGAAGATCGGCGCCTTCTACTCCCTGCGGGCGAAGAAGCGGGGCTACGAGGTCGCCAGCTGCAAGGTGGCGATGGAGCTCTGCGGCCTGCCCGCCGGCTCGGTGCGCCCCCCGCTCTGCCCGATGAGCGAGGAGGAGGTGGCGTTCGTCGCCGGCATCGTGGACTCGCTCGGCCTGCGCCAGCGCACGCCGGCCTGAGCACGCCTGAGCGCTCGCGCGAGACCCCCAGCAACAGCACGCCCCCTCTCCCGGAAGGAGAGGGGGCGCAGGGCGGGTGCCGGGGCGAGGGGGGCGGTGCCCCCGGGACTGCCTCAGGCGGCGCGGCGGGCCCCGTTGCGGCGCTCCCGCTTGCTCTGGCAGGGGACGCACATGGTGGTGTCCGGGATGGCCGCGAGGCGCTCGGCGGGGATCTCGCCGCCGCAGGACTCGCAGACGCCGTACTGCCCCTGCTCGACGCGCCGGCTGACCTTCTCGATGTCCGAGAGGCGGCGCTCCAGGCGGCGGCGCAGGAGCTCGTCCGTCTCCTGCTGGCTCGCCAGCTGGGCCGCCGTCACCAGGCTCTCGAAGTCCCCGCCGTAAGGCGCGCGGTCGCCGTCGGCCTGGCGCAACGTGGCCATGTCCTCGTGCAGCCGCTGCTTGAGCGCCTCGAGCGCCTCGAGCTCCAGCTTGACCTTCCCCTTGGCTGTGTCGGCGGTCTCGCGCGTGGTGTCGGTCATCGTCATGTTCCTCTCTCGGCCGCGATGCCGAGTGATCTGCTACCGTGTGTACGCTCGCCGTACGTTCCCCGGCGTCCTTGCCGGGTCAGCGTGCTGCCTCATATACGCTGCGACCCCCCGCCTGGATTACAGTCTCCGGGAGGGTTCCGGTCGCGCCGATGGCTCGAATCAGACTGCAAGTAGCATGCCAACCGCGTCAAGATGCGGTTGCATGCCGGTTTAGGGAGCGGACGGGCCGTTTGGGGCCGTCTCGGGGGCCGATTCAGGCCTCGTGGGACCTGATTCGAGCGGGCGGTGGGGCGCGGCGGGCGCGCAGCCGGCCCCCGGTAAGAAGGTTCTTATCCTTCCCCTTCGCCGCGAGAGGCCAGGCGGTGCCCCAGCATCAGGAGGTACCCGATGATCAGCAGCACGATCGGCAGCGCCGGGTTAGCGGTGAACCAGCCGAGGCTCACATCGGACTGCCCGAAATCGTGAATCAGGCCGGCAAACAAGATCAAGAAGATGAGGATTGCTCCGGCGAGGAACCAGGGACGCAGTCTACGCAGTACCGCCAATGGCTACCCCCATGGGTCGCTCGGCCGTGCCGGCGAGTTGGCGCCGGTGAGGATAGCCATTGGGTTGCCAGCCTGCAACCGCCCCGCCCGCGCCCGGCCGGGGAGGCGGTGAGCGGTCCCCCCTCTGGTGGGGGAGGCTCCCCAATCCGTAGAATCGGTAGTACCCGTAGAGTGGCGAAGAAAGTCCCATAGAAGTTACGACCCGATGGCAGAGAAGAAGGTTTACCGCGACGTCTTGCTCAAGCCCCGGTCGCGCACGGCCCTCACCCAGGGGGTCGACCAGATGGCCAACGTCCTGCGGGTGACGCTCGGCCCCCAGGCGCGGGCGGTGGTGATGGCCCCCATCATCAGCACCCGCGCGCCCGAGCTGCTCACCGATTCGGCCACCATCGCCCGGCGGATCATCGAGCTGCCGGACCCGTACGTGAACATGGGCGCCATGCTCATCCGCCACATGGCCTGGCGGATGCGCGAGAAAGTGGGCAACGGGGCGGCGACGGCCGCCGTGATCGCTCAGGCCCTGCTCCACGAGGCCAACTACCAGGCGGCCGCCGGGGCCAACGTGATGATGCTCAAGCGGGGCATCGACCGCGGCCTGGAGGTGGCCTACGCCGAGCTGAAGAAGCTCTCCCTGCCGATGGAGACGCCCGAGCAGATCGAGGCGATGGCCATCGCCGCGGCCGCCGGGGACGTGGAGATCGGGCGCTACGTGGCCGAGATGCTGGAGATCATCGGCGTCGACGGCGTCATCCTGGTCGAGGACCACGCCGGGCGGAAGACGGACCGCGAGTACGTCGAGGGTCTGCAGTGGGACAGCGGCTACGTCTCGGCCTACTTCTGCACCGACCTCGACCGCATGGAGGCGGTGATCGAGAACCCGGTGATCGTCAGCACGGACGTCAACGTGGAGACGGTCGAGCAGCTCCTGCCGATCCTCGAGCAGGTGATGGCCAAGAAGGAGGAGCAGGGCATCGGGGGCTTCGTGCTCATCGCCAACGAGATCAGCGGGCCGGCCCTGGCCGTGATGGTGGCCAACACCGAGAAGAAGACCCTGCCCTGCCTGGGGATCAAGGCCCCCGGCGCCGGCGACCGGCGGGTGCGCATCCTGGAGGACGTCGCCGTCCTGACCGGCGGGCGGATGATCGCCGAGGACGCCGGGGACAAGCTGGAGGAGGCCACCTTCGCCGACGTCGGGCGCGCCCGCCGGGTGTGGGCCAACCGCGACTTCTTCAGCATCGTCGGCGGGCGGGGCGAGCAGTCCGCCATCCGCCAGCGCGTGGCCGAGATCAAGAAGCTGCTCCCGGACGCCGACGGCGACTACGAGCGGGAGAAGATGCGCGAGCGGATGGGCAAGCTCCAGGGCGGCGTCGGCATCCTCAAGGTGGGCGCCCCCAGCGAGCGGGAGCGGGAGATCAAGAAGCAGCGCGGGGAGGAGGCGGTCGCCGCCGCCCGCGCGGCGGCCGAGGAAGGCGTGGTGCCCGGGGGGGGCGCCGCCTACTTCGCCTGCCTGCCGGCGCTCGAGGCCCTGGCCAGCGAGATGACCGCCGGCGACTCGCTCGACGGCAAGATGGAGGCTCTCGGGGTGCGCGTCCTGATGCGGGCGATGCAGGCCCCGACCGAGTGGATCGTGCGCAACGCGGCCCACGACCCGCGGCCCATCCTGGCCAAGCTGCGCGAGTCGCCGCCGGGCTACGGCTTCGACGTCGTCCAGGACAAGATCACGGACATGACCGAGGCGGGTATCCTTGATCCGCTCAAGGTGGTGCGCACCGCCCTGGAGACCGGCGCCAGCACCGGCGTGATGGCGCTCACGACCGACGCGCTCGTGCTCACCGCCAAACGCGATCCGGCGATCAACCCCTGAGCCCGACCCCGAGTCCGCCGCACCCGGATCACGAGAGAGGAGAGTCATTCACCGGGGAAGCGGCCCCGGCCCCCTCCTTCGAGCGACGCTGAGCGACGCGCTGAGCGCCAGGGAGCACACTCCGGGCTCTGCGGACACCTGAGTCCCTATCCTCTCCCTGACCATTCGCCCGGCACAGCAGTGTGGCGGGCACAGTAGGCAACGAGCAGGCAAAGCGATGACGGCATCTGATGTAGACAAGATCATCCCGTTCCCCGGCGGGCGTGGCCGGGGCGGCGACCGCGCCGCCGGGGCCACTGGGGCCGCCGGGACGCGCCGTGGCCAGGGTGACGGCGCGGCAGATGCCGGGGCGGCCGGGCGCTGGGACGTGGTTACGCCCCTCCTCGGCTGGGGGGGCACCGTGCTCGCGCTGGTCGCCCCGGAATCGGCCGACGGTCCCGTCTTCTACGCCGGCGCCACCGCCGGGTGCTTCCGCTCGGCCGACGGCGGCACGACCTGGCAGGCGATGAACGACGGCCTGACCAGCCCGTACATCCAGGCCCTGGTGGCCTCGCCCCGCTTCGCGAAGGACCGCACCCTCTTCGCCGGCACCCTGGGCAGCGGCGTGATGCGCAGCACCAACGGCGGCGAGACCTGGGGCCCGGTCGAGTTCTGGCAGGGGGCCCAGGCGGTCACCGCCCTGGCCATCTCCCCCGAGTTCCCGGAGGAGGGCACCATCCTCGCCGGGACGCAGTCCGAGGGCATCTACCGCTCGACCAACGGCGGCCGCACCTGGTCGCCGGCCAACTTCGGGGTCAACGACCTCTCGGTGCTGGCCCTGGCGCTCTCGCCCGGCTTCGTCGAGGACGAGACCGCGTTCTGCCTCGCGGCGGACGGGCTCTACCGCTCGACCAACGGGGCCCGGGCCTGGCGGGCGGTGACCCGCGGCCTGGACACCGAGGCGGTGCAGGCCGTCGCCGTCTCGCCCGACTTCGTCGAGGACGGCACCGTGCTCGTCGGCACGGAGGACCTCGGCGTCTTCCGCTCGACCGATCGGGGCGTCTCCTGGCGCCCGGCCAACGACGGGCTGACCAACCTCTCGGTCAACGCCCTGTGGATCTCACCCAGCTACGGCGCCGACCGCACCGTCTTCGCCGGCACCGCCGGCAGCGGCGTCTTCCGCTCGACCGACGGCGCCCGCACCTGGACGCAGGTGGTCGCCGACGAGCTGGACGAGCTGGCGGTGATGACCCTGGCCGGCGACGCCTCGGGCCGGGCGCTCGTGGCCGGCCTGCACCAGAGCGGCCTCTACCGCTCCGCCGACGCCGGTCAGACCTGGGAGGCGGCGAACGAGGGGCTGGCCGCCCGCTCCATGTCCAGCCTGCTCGTCTCGCCGGGGTACGCCGACGACCACACCCTGATCGCCTGCGGCATCGAGGACGGCGTGCTGCGCTCGCGGGACGGGGGCACCACCTGGGAGCACTGCAACGAGGGCCTGCCCGGGCCGCAGATCCTCTCCCTGGCCCTCTCCCCCCGCTTCGTCGACGACCGCACCCTGCTCGCCGCCCTCGCCGAGGGCCTGTTCCGCAGCGAGGACGGCGGCGACAGCTGGGCGACCGTCGGGCCGGAGGACCTGACCGATCCGCGCATGGTGGCGTACTCCCGGGACGTCAGCGGCAGCCAGCTCTACGTCGGCCTCGCCTCCGGGCCGCTGGCCTACCTCTCCGAGAACGGCGGCGGCATCTGGCGCCAGCTCAGCGGCCCCTTCGGCGATGAGGAGATCGTGGGCATCGCCCTCTCCCCGGCCTTCCACGCCGACCACACCCTCCTGCTGGCGACGTTCTCGGCCACCGGCGCGCTGCGCCGCACCCGGGAGCGGGCCCCCGGGGCCCGCCAGCCGTTCCGCGAGGACGCGCCGCAGAGCGCGGTCACCGTCTGGCGCAGCACGGACGGCGGCCGGCGCTGGGCGCCGGTGATCGAGCAGATCACCAGCGCCCGCTGGGTCACCTTCGGCTTCCCCTCGGACTACCGGGGCGATCAGGAGAGCAGCCGCAACGGCTTCTTCGTCGGCATCGGCACGCTCATCCAGCGCCCCATGTGGGGCGGCAAGCAGCTGTGGATGGCCGAGCGCGTCGGACGCCCCAACACCGCCATCCTCTCCCTCGCCCTCTCCCAGGGCCCCATCTGGGGCCGCTCGGTCTTCGTCGGCTCCTCGGACGGCGTCTTCTTCTCAGACGACGAAGGGCTCACCTGGCACGGCGCCCGCGAGGGGCTGCACAGCCGGACGGTGGTGGCCGTCGCCCTGGCGCCCACCTACCACGAGGGCGGGGAGGCCTTCGCCCTCACCCTCGGCGGTGTCCTGCACCGCCTGCGCCGTCCGTGAGACTCTCCGGCTCTCGCCTCTTTCGGGCCGAGCCGGAGGCCCTCTGGGAGTTCTTGCTGACGCCTGAGCGTCTGCGCCAGTGCCTTCCCGGCTGCGAGCGGATGGAGGCGCTAGGGGAGGACACCTTCGCCGCCGCGATGCGCCTGGGCATCGGCTTCCTCAAAGGCAGCTACAGCGGGACCATCCGGGTCAGCGAGCAGCGCTACCCGGACTCGCTCGTCCTCTCCGTCTCCGGCGGCGGCGCCCTCGGCGACCTCGACGCCAGCGGCCGGCTGAGCTTCGTGAAGCTCGGAGCGGGGCAGACGGACCTGCGCTACGACGGCCAGGCGTTCGTCGGCGGGCGCATCGCCGTGGTCGGCGAGACGCTCATCCGCACCACGGCGGAGCGCTTGATGGGGCGCTTCTTCGACTGCATGGCCGACCACGTCGAGCCCTGAGCTACGACGAGCTGCGGACAGGTCCCATTGGACGGAGACCGCCTTCCGAGGAGGACGCTGCGAGGGCACCGGCGTCGCGGACGCGGTGAGGGGCGAAGAGCACGAGGGAGACGGTTTTGCGCGGGGGCGGCCCGCAGCGAGCCGCCCCCGCGCAGAAGCTCCTACACCTCTCGGCCGGCGTGGTAGAGTGCTGCCCGCAAAGCGGGAGGGAGTGACGTGGCGGACAGAGCGAAGGTCGTGGTCATCTCGCCGTGGGGATCGTTCGGCGAGGTCGGCGAGCGGGAGATCCTGGAGCGCGCCGGCTGCGAGGTGCACGTGGTCACCTCGCGCAACGAGGACGAGCTGATCGAGGCGGCGCGGGACGCGGACGGCATCATCGCCCCGCCGGTGTTCAGCCGGCGATTCCTGGAGGCGCTCGACCGCTGCAAGGTGATCGCCTGCTCCTCCATCGGGATGGACAAGGTGGAGGCGGTCGATCTGGCGACGGAGAAGGGGATCGTCCTCTCCAACGTCCCCGACGTGTTCGTCGACGAGGTGGCGAACCACACCATGGCCCTCCTGCTGGCCTGCATCCGCTGGGTCGTCCCGGTGGCGCAGTACGTCCAGGAGGGTGGCTGGGGTGGCCCGGCGGGCGGCTCGGGCCGGCGCCGCCCCGTCGGGGCCATCCACCGCATCACGGGGGAGACCCTCGGCCTGGTCGGCTTCGGCAACATCGCCCGCGCCGTCGCCCGGCGCGCCGCCGGCTTCGATCTCAAGATCATCGCCTACGATCCGTTCGTGCCCCGGGAGCTGTTCCTGGAGTACGGCGTGCGCCAGGCCACCCTGGGCCAGGTGCTCCAGGACTCGGACTTCGTCTCCCTGCACGTCCCTCTGATGCCGGAGACGCACCACCTGATCGGCGCGCCCGAGCTGGGCCTGATGAAGGCGGACGCCATCCTGATCAACACCTGCCGCGGGCCGGTGGTGGACGAGAAGGCCCTCATCGCCGCGCTCGAAGCGGGGCAGATCCTGGGCGCCGGCCTCGACGTGACCGAGCAGGAGCCGGTGGAAGCGGAGAACCCGCTGCTGAAGATGCCCAACGTGGTGGTCACGCCGCACATGGCCTCGGCGAGCGACTGGGCCGGCGCCGAGCGCCGCCGGCGGCCGGCCTACGAGGTGGCGGCCGTGCTCACCGGGCACCGCCCGCGGGCGGTCTGGAACCCCCGCGTCCTGGAGCGCCTGAGCCTGAAGTGAGGCCCGAGCCCGAAGCGAGCGCCGCCCCGGTGGCCCGCATCACCGAGGTCAAGACCGGCCTCGACGGGCGGGTCGATCGCTTCCCCTGCGACGTCGCCGCCCGCAGCGCGAGCGAGGTCGTCGTCCACTACCGCATCCCCGAAGCGCGAGACGTGCACGGCGTCTCGCTCCCGGCGGGGACGCTGACCGTCGGCTACTTCTGGACCGACCGCCCCTTCAACCTCTACCACTGGGTCGCCCCGGACGGACGCACCCTGGCCCACTACTTCAACGTCGGCGACGTGACCCGCCTGACCGCCGGCTTGCTGGAGTGGCGCGACCTGGCGGTGGACGTCTTGGCGACGCCAGACGGCCGGGTGCGGGTGCTGGACGAGGACGAGCTGCCGGCGGACCTCGACCCCGCGCTGCGGCGTTACGTCGAGGCGGCGCGCGACCGCATCCTGGCCGAGCTGCCCGAGCTGATCCGCGACTCCGAGGCCCGGGCCCCGTCCGGCGCCGCCGGGCGCCCGGGGCCCGGCGCCTAGCGCCGCGTCCAGGCGCCGCCCGGGGCCGGCCGGGGCCGGGCGGGCGCGGCCCGCCGCGGGCGGGCGTAGGCGCTCAGCTCGGCGATCAACAGCTCGAGCGCCAGGCGCGATTCCAGCTCCCCGGTCTTGATCTGCAGGTCGGCCTCGAGCACCCGGCGCAGCATCGCTTCGAGGGGCGCGATCTCGAACAGGCGAATCTGGTCGAGGATCTTGCGCAGCGGGAAAGGGCTCAGGCCCAGGGCGCGACCGACCGCCTCCGGGCCGTCGCCGCGCAGGGTGAGGTCCTTCGCCTGCAGCAGCAGGCGCACCTGACGCCCGACGAGGGCCAGGATGCGCTCGGGGCGCTCGCCGTGCTCGACGAGCACGTTCAGCGAGGCGAGGGCCCGGCCCCGGTTGCCCTGCCCGATGGCGTCGACGCAGTCGAAGACGCTCGCCTCGCTGACCTGGCTGGTGAGGGCCTCGACGTCGGCGACGTCGATCGGGTGGCCCGGTCCGGCGTAGGTGGCGAGCTTGTCCACCTCGTTGGCGACGACGCGCAGGTCGCCCCCGGCGTAGGCCGCGAGCAGCTCGGCGGCGGGATCGGCGATGCCGGCGCCGACGGTCCTGGCCCGGTCCTTGATCCAGCGCACCAGCGGCATCCCGGAGAGCACGGGGAAGAACTGCACGCGGGCCCCGGCGGCGTCGAGGGCTTTGGCCAGGGCGCCCGACTTCGGCGCCGCGTCCGGCTCGACGATGATCAGCAGCGTGTTCGCCGGGACGTCCGGCAGATAGGCGGCGAGATCGGCGGCGAGCGAGGAGTCCTTCTTCGGCGCCTCGCGCCGGGCGGCGCCACCACCGCGGGCGCCCTCGCGCCGGTTGGCCCGGGCGAAGGCGCCGTCCACGATCACCGCCCGCCGGTCGGCGAGGAAGGGCACCGCCTCGCAGGCGAAGCGCAGGGCGTCGAGGGTGACCTCGGCCCCGCTGAGGCGGGTCAGGTTGAGGTCGGCGGTCTCCTCCGGCAGGGCGCTGTGCAGCAGGCGCTGCGCCGCCGCCCGGAGCGAGAAGTCGTCCGGGCCGCCGAGGTAGTAGATCATCGGGCGTGTACCATCCGGGGTCAAGAACGGGCGGGGAGAGGGCAGAGTCGTATGGGTTCGCAGGTGGTCGAGCTGCTGGCCGAGCTGGTCGCCATCAACAGCGTGAACGCCTCGATGCTGAACGGCCCGGGCGAGGCGGCGCTGAGCGATTTCCTCACCCGCTACGGGCGGGACCTGGGGGCCGAGGTGCGCGCCGACGAGGTGCTGCCGGGCCGCGCCAACGTGAGTCTACGCCTGCCGGCGACGGCGCCGCTCGGGCCGCCCCGCCGGCTCCTGTACGACGTGCACCAGGACACGGTGCCGGTGGAGGGGATGACCGATCCGTTCACGCCGCGGATCGAGGGCGGGCGGATGTGGGGGCGCGGCACCTGCGACACCAAGGGGTCGCTCGCGGCGACGCTCGTCGCCCTGCGCCGCCTCGCGGCGTCCGGGGCGCCCCGCCGCCACGAGGTGACCCTGCTCTGCACGGTGGACGAGGAGTACCGCAAGCGGGGGATCATGCACGCCGTCGCCGGGGGCCTCAGCGCGGACGCCGCGATCGTGGGCGAGCCGACCAACCTCCGCCCGGTGGTCGCCCACAAGGGCGCCCTGCGCTGGCGCCTGATCACCCACGGCCGGGCGGCCCACACCTCGCGTCCGGAGAACGGCAACAACGCCATCTACCAGATGGTGGAGGTGATCGACTACCTGCGCGAGCGCCTCGAGCCGGTGCTCGCCGGCGTGCGGCACCCCCTGCTCTCGCCCCCCACCCTCACCGTCGGCCGCATCGAAGGGGGCGTCGGCGTGAACATCGTCCCCGAGCGCTGCACGATCGAGATCGACCGGCGGTCGCTGCCGACGGAGGACCTGGACGCGATTCTGGCCGAGATCGACGCGTTGATGGCCCGATTGATGCAGGCTCGTCCGGAGGTCAGAGTCGAGCGCGAGGCGCCCTTTCTGGCCGAGCAGGGCCTCGACACGCCCGCAGACGCCGCCGTCGTCACCGCCCTGCAAGGCGCCTGCCGGGCGGTGCTCGGTCCGGACGCCGCCGTCGCCCCGGAGGGCGTCCCCTACGGCACAGACGCGACGCACCTGGGCGAGGTCGACCCACTCGTCTGCGGTGTGGGCCTGGGCGATGTCCCCGGGGCCGAA
>DATLLM010000341.1:0-5100 GCA_035537855.1 Chloroflexota bacterium
CTCGGCCCCCGCGCCGGCGCGCCCCCAGCGCCCGGAGACGGCGTTGACTCTAGGTACTATGGTGCCCGTAGTCAAGTCCAGTCACCTCTTCTGGACGCCGCCGGGCGGGGCACCGCGACCCCGCCCGGCGGTCGAGATTCGGCAGCGGCAGGGGAGAGAGCGATGACGGCAGCAGGGGACTCCGCGCAGCGCTGGTGGCGCTCGCCGTTCCGGGTGGTGCAGACCAACATCCGGGAGCCGGACGCCGCCATGGACGTCCCGGCGATCGGCCAGGACATCCTGGACACGGGGGCGAACGCCTGGCTGCTGAATACGGCCGGGATCGTCTCCTTCTATCCCACCGCCCTGGACTACCAGTACCCCACGCCGTTCCTCGCCGAGCGGGCCTCGGGCGACCTCATCGGCGACGCCCGCGGGTGGTGCCGCGAGCACAACGTGCGCCTCCTCTCGCGCTTCGACATGTCAAAGGCGCACCCCCACGTCTACGAGGCCCACCGGGACTGGTTCTACGTCAGCCCCCAGGGGCAGCCGCAGATCTACAACGGCCTCTACAGCACCTGCATGAACGGGCCCTACTACCAGGAGAAGCTGTTCGACATCCTGGCCGAGGTGACCGGGCGCTACCAGCCGGACGGGATCTTCTTCAACGCCTTCCGCATCCCCCTGGCGGACTACTCCCGGCGCTACTGGGGCATCTGCCAGTGCCCCAACTGCCAGCGCCGCTTCGCGGCCGAGTTCGGGCGGGACCTGCCCGGGGAGGAGAACCCCGCCGATCCGGCGTACCTGGACTGGCTGCGCTTCCGCGACCTGGTCTCGGACGACCTGGTGCGCCGCGTCCACGACTTCCTGCGCGAGCACGCCCCGCAGACCGCCTACATGCGCTCCGGGCGGCACACGGACGTCCCCACCAACGAGGTGAACAACGCCGTCGGACGGGCCCTGCCCCTGTGGCGCTACCACGCCGGGGAGACCACCCGGCTCAACCGGACCGCCCGCCCGGACGCCCCGGTGGACATCCTCACCGTCTACTTCCTCGACATCCCCTACCGCTTCGCCGCCGAGCAGCCGGGGCTGGTCAGCCTGCACCACGCCCAGACCCTGGCCTCGGCCGGGGCGATGCACCACTACGTCCTGGGCACCACCCGCCAGCGCGACCGCAAGGGCGTCCCCGCCGTGCGCCGCCTGTTCCGCTACCAGCAGGAGCACGACGACCTGTACCGCGACCTGCGCTCGGCGGCGCAGGTGCTCCTGCTGCGCCCGGAGCACACGCCCGCCTACGGCGGCTCGGACGCCGACGCCCACTACCGCGGCGCCTACCGCGCCCTGGTGGAGTGCCACGTCCCCTTCGACGTCCTGGCCGCCGGCTGGCTGACGGAGAAGGCGGCCGCCGGCGACCTGGCCCGCTACCGGGCGATCGTGCTGCCCAACGCCGCCTGCCTGGACGACGCCCAGCTCGCCGCGCTCGACGCCTACGTCGCCGCCGGGGGCGGCCTGGTGGCCACCCACGAGACGGCGCAGTACGACGCCGGGGGCGCCGTGCGCCGCGCGGACGGCGTCCCCACCGTCGGGCTGCGCTCCCTCGGCGCGGCGTCCGTGCTGACCCGCAGCACGGACGTGCGCGGGGCCTACTTCCAGGTCACCCCCGAGGTCGTCGCGGAGTACGGCTGCGCGTTCGGCGCGCCCGGCGCCGCGGACGGCACCGAGCTGATCGCCCTCGACCAGGCGTACCTCTACGTCGCCCCCCGGCCCGAGGCCAGCGCCTCGCTCGCCCTGATCCCGCCCTTCCGCTTCGGCCCGCCGGAGAAGTGCTACGGCGAGACCCTGACCGAGCACCCCGGCGTCCTGTGGCACGCCTTCGGCCGGGGACGGACGGCCTACTTCCCCTGGCCCGTCGACCGCCTGTTCCACGACATCAGCATGCCCGAGTACCGCGAGCTGCTGCGCGCCGCCGTCACCTGGGTCGCCGGCGGCGAGCCCGCCCCGGTGGTCGCCGGGGAGGGCACCCCGCCCTGCGTCGAGGTCACCGTCCACGACCAGGCGGCGAGCGGGCGGCGCGTCGTCCACCTGGTCAACTTCAGCGGCCACCAGGACCGCGCGTTCCACGACCCCCTGGAGATCCGCGACCTGACCCTGCGCGTGCGGGCGCCCGAGGGCGGGCGCGTGCTGCGCGCCCGGGCCCTCGTCGCCGGGGAGCCGCTCGACGTCGCCGCCGCGGACGGCGCGCCGGGCGGCTGGGTCACCCTGACCGTGCCCCGCCTCGGTCTGCTGGAGGCCATCGCCCTGGAGCCTTAGCCCCACCGGAAGAGGCGCCCCTCGAAGGGCCCGAGGACCCCGTTGCGCGCGGGAGCACCGCGGGGAGCCCGCCGCCAGGGGGCCGCGGGCCCCGCCGTCCACGCCCGCGAAGACGTGGGCGAGGAACGGCCGCCCGGCTCCGCCCGGGCGCGTGGGTGGCCCACCGGTGGGCACCCTACGGCCATGGGGCAGGCCCCGGCGGGCGGACCGCGGGATGGTGGGCTGCGTGGGGCCCCGGGGCTCTGCCCGGGCGCGTGGGCGCCCACCGGTGGGTAACGCGCGGCTCGGAGCTTCACCCGAGCACGTGCGCAGCCCACGCTTTCGCGGCCGTGGATGGGGCGGCCTCGCGGCCCCCTGGCCGCGGCCCGCAACGGCCGTGCCGCGCAGAGGCGTCCTCTTCGGCTGCCGGTCCCCGCGCAGAGGCGTCCTCTTCGGATTCCGGCCGCCCCGGTCGCAGCGCTAACGGATCAGCGAATCGCCCCCGCCACCCGGCCGATGAAGCCGTCGTCCGCCCAGGAGATGGGGCCGTTGGCCGTGCGGGCCACCACCAGATCGAGCGACGGGATCACGTAGCAGCCGTTGCCGTGCAGTCCGAGGGCGGCGAACGCGTCCGCCGGCAGGGACGGCCAGCGCCGCCGGGTGGCGTTCACCCACCAGGTCAGGCCGTAGCTGGGATTGTGCGCCTGGGAGGGGCGCGTCGCCAGGGCGACCCAGTCCGCGGGCAGCACCTGCCGCCCGGCCCAGCGACCCCCGTGCAGCATCAGGTACCCCAGGCGGGCCAGCTCCCTGGCGGAGACGTGCACCCCGGTGTGGGCGTTGGTGTGCGGCCCGAACCGCGTCCCAACGCCCTGCAGGTCCCAGGTGACCGACTCCATGCCGATGGGCGCGAAGACCCGCTCCTGCATCACGTCCCGCATCTGGCGCCCGGCCAGGCGGGTGAACGCCATCCCCAGGTGGGCGAAGGCCGGGTCGGAGTAGTCCCAGCGCGCCCCCGGCGCCGCGCTGAGGGTGCTCGCCCAGCGCTCCTCGCCCCAGCGCCGCGCCCAACAGGGGGCGAATCCCAGGGCCGCCTCGAACGGCCCCGTCCCCGTGCGAGTGGGCACGGCCGCGAGTCCGGCGGACTCGCCGGGAATCCCCGAGGTCATGGAGAGCAGCTGGCGGAAGGTGATCGCCGCCTTGCGCGCGTCGGTCAACGGGCGGCCCTCCGGCAGGAAGTCGTAGACCGCCGCGTCCAGGCCGACGTCCTGGCGGTCGCCGAAGAGCAGACCGTACGCCGTGCCGGTGAAGGACTTGGTGCACGACCAGACGTCGAAGCGGGTCGTCGCCAGGGCGCTGACCTCGTGCCACTCGGCCACCAGCCAGCCGTGGCGCACGACGACCACCGACGCCGTCGTGCCCGTCTGCAAGGCGTGCGCCTCGGCGGCCAGGCGCAGCGCCGCGGCGTCCATCCCGCCGACCTCGCGTACCGCCTCGGGCGTCTCCAGCCAGCGCCAGCCGCCACCCGACTCCGGCGCCGGGTACTCGGGCTCCTCCGCCTGCCGCATGGGACTGCGCCTCCTCTCCTGCTGCGTCTCCGACCGGCCGCGCCGGCCGCGCCGGCCGGCGGCCCGGGCTCAGTGTGCCCGAACGGGGCCGGACGGCCGCATCCCTGGTAGCCTACAGGCGCCCCGCCGCTGCGCCCGCGACCGGGTCGGGCGGAGGCCCGCGGCGCTCACCCGGGGGGAGGTTCAAGAACGTGTCCCGCCTGTACCACGTCACCGCCGCCGCGGACTGGGCCGCCGCCAGCGCGGCCGGCGAGTACCGCCTCTCCACCCGGGGGAAGACCCTGGAGGAGGTGGGGTTCATCCACAGCAGCCACGCCCACCAGGTCGTCCCCGTCGCCGACGCGTTCTACCGCGGCCTGCCGGACCTCGTCCTGCTGGTGATCGACCCCGACGCCGTGCGGGCGGAGATCCGGGAGGAGCCCGTCCCGGGCACCGGCGAGCGCTTCCCCCACATCTACGGAGCGCTGAACGCGGACGCGGTCGTGGCCGTGCTGCCCTTCCCGCCGGGCCCGGACGGGCGCTTCACCCTCCCCGCGGGGGCCGGCGCAGACTGAGCCCGCCGGCCGGGCGCGCCGGGCCACCGCGAGACCAGCGAGAGAGGCAGCCACAGCCACCATGGAGATCGAGGTAACCACCTGGCACCTGGAGATGCTCGACCCCTCCTGGCTGCGCCCGGCGCAGAGCCACGGCCGGAACGCCCGGCCGGTGGCGGGGAGCGCGGGCGAGCCGCCGGCCGGCGCGGCCCTGACCGTGCTGCGGGCGGAGCTCCCCAGCCCCGAGCTGAGCCGCTTCCTCTACACCGCCGTCGGCGGGGACTGGTGGTGGACGAACCGCCTGTCCTGGACGTACGACCGCTGGCTGGCGCACCTCGACCGCCCGGCGTTGCAGACCTGGGTCGGCTACGTCGCCGGCACCCCGGTCGGGTACTTCGAGCTGGAGCGGCAGCCCCGCCCGGCGCCCCCGAGGACTGCGACCGCGGGTGGGCCGGACGCGCCGGCGGACGAGGCGGCGCTCGGGGCGGACGCCGAGGTGGTGCAGTTCGGGCTGCTCCCCGCCTTCGTCGGGCGTGGCCTGGGGGGCGCCTTGCTCACGGCGGCGGCGCAGCGCGCCTGGGCGATGCCCGCCGCCGCGGACGAGCCGGGCGGCGCGGTGCGCCGCGTCTGGCTGCACACCTGCACCCTGGACAGCCCGCCCGCCCTGGCCAACTATCGAGCCCGGGGCTTCCGCGTCTTCCGCACCGAGACGCGGGTCAAGACCTTCCCGG
>DATLLM010000342.1:0-9249 GCA_035537855.1 Chloroflexota bacterium
TGTCCACGCCCAGCTCGCCGAACAGGCCGGCCCGCTCCTCGGCGGTGGTCAGCAGGGGGGGCGCCGCCTGGGGGCGGATGACCTGCAAGGGGTGGGGGTCGAAGGTGACGACGGCGCTCTCGACGCCCAGGGCTGCGGCGCGCTCCACCACCCGCCCGATGAGGGTGCGGTGGCCGCGGTGGACGCCGTCGAAGTTGCCGATGGTGGCGACCACGTCCGGCGGTCGCAGCCGCGGCGGGTCGTCCGGCAAGCGCAGCAAGCGCATCGCTCTCTCTTCCCCCTCAGCCCTCGGGCGCCACGCGCAGCGGCGGGACCGGCTAGCCGGCGAGCACCTTCTCCGGTCGCCACACCGTCCGGCCGCCGGCGCGGTCGAGCCGCACCACCGCCAGGAGACGCCCGCCGGGCCCGAAAGCCCCCCTTAGCGTACCCGATTGCGGTAGGTCCTCGCCCGTCGCGCCGTCCGGCCCGGCCTCAACGGACTGACCCCGGGCGAGGCGGGCCGCGCCGGCGTCGTCCAGATGCGCCGCGGGCAGGTGGGCGACGGCCGCTTCGAGTGGCAGGGCCACCTCCTGCCAGCGCCCCTCGCGCAGCCGCGCTTCGAGGTCGGCCAGGGGGACGGCCGCCTCCAGCCGGAAGTCTCCCGAGCGGCGGCGGACGAGGGCGCTGAGGTGGGCGCCGTAGCCGGTGTCGCGGCCCAGATCGTGGGCCAGGCTGCGCACGTAGGTCCCTTTGCTGCACACGATCTCCAGCTGGGCCACCGGGGGTCGCCAGTCGGTCAGGTCGAGGCGGTGGACGGTGACCCGGCGCAGTGGCGCCTCGACCGCTTCGCCGCGCCGGGCCAGGGCGTAGAGGCGCTGCCCGCCGACGCTGACCGCGGAGAAGGCCGGCGGACGCTGCTCGATCTCGCCCCGGTAGCGGGTCAGGGCGGCCTCGATCTGCGCGCCGGTGAGGCCGTCCGGCGGGCGCTGCGCCAGCACCCGCCCTTCGGCGTCGTAGGTGTCCGTCTCGACGCCGAAGGTGACGGCGGCGGCGTAGGCCTTGTCCGCGTCCACCAGGTACTCGATCAGGCGGGTGGCCTTGCCGGCGGCGACGACCAGCACGCCCGAGGCGAGCGGATCGAGCGTACCGGCGTGCCCGATGCGGCGCTCCCGGCCGGCGCGGCGCAGCCGGGCGACGACGTCGTGCGAGGTGGGGCCGGTGGGCTTGTCGACGTTGAAGAAGGCGTCCATCAACCCCGGCCCCGGGACCGGTGGCGCCCCCGCCGCGCCGGGCTCCCGGGGTCAGCCGGGCAGGACACGCAGGTAGCGCTTCTTCCCCTGGCGGAGCAGGAGGGCGCCGTCGCGCAGGTCGGCGACGCCGACGGTGCGGGCTTCGAGACGCTCGTCGTTCAGGTACGCGCCGCCGCCCTCGATGAGCTGGCGGGCGCGCTTCTTCGACTCGGCCAGCCCGACTTCCACCAGCAGATCGGCGGCCGGGATGCCGGCCTCCAGCCGCGCCCGGTCGAGCGTGGCCGTGGGCAGGCCCTCCGCCTCGCCGCCGGCGCCCGGCCCGCCGAACAGGGCCCGGGCGGCGCGGTCGGCCGCGGCGGCGGCCTCGACCCCGTGCACCAGCGAAGTGACCTCCACCGCCAGGCGGTGCTTGGCGTCGCGCAGGGCGGCGCCGCCGGCCCGGGTGAGGGCCTCGATCTCCGCCATGGGCAGGAAGGTGAAGATGGCCAGATCGCGGGCGACGGTGGCGTCGTCCACGTTGATCCAGTGCTGGTAGAACTCGTAGGGCGACGTCTTCTGCGCATCGAGCCAGACCTGGCCGCCGACCTGCGTCTTGCCCATCTTGGTGCCGGACGAGTCCATCAGCAGGGGGAAGGTGAGGGCGAACGCCCGGGCGCCCGTGGCGCGCTCGATCAGGTGCGCCCCGGCGAGGACGTTCGACCACTGGTCGCTGCCGCCGATCTGCAGGATGCAGCCGTAGCGGCGGTAGAGCTCGAGGAAGTCGTAGGCCTGGAGCAGGACGTAGTTGAACTCCAGGAAGGTGAGGCCGGTCTCCAGGCGGGTGCGGTAGGTCTCCAGGCGCAGCATCTCGTTGACCGAGAAGTAGCGCCCGTAGTCGCGCAGGAACGAGATGTAGTTCAGCTCCAGGAGCCAGTCGGCGTTGTCCACCATGAAGCCGTGCCCCTCGGAGACCTCGAGGAAGCGCGAGAGCTGGCGCTTGAACTGCCGGGCGTTGGCGTCGATCTCCTCGCGGGGCATGATCCGCCGGGCGGCCGTCTTGTCCGTCGGGTCGCCGATCATGGTGGTGCCGCCGCCGACGAGGGCCACCGGCTCGTGCCCGGCTCGCTGCAGGTGGGCCATGGCCATGATCCCCACCAGGTGGCCGATGTGCAGCGAGTCCCCGGTCGGGTCGAAGCCGCAGTAGAAGGTCACCCTGCCGGCGGCGAGGGCCTGGCGCAGTCCGGCCTCGTCCGAGCACTGGTAGACGAGTCCCCGCTCCTGCAGGACGTCGTAGACGTCCCGCGCCGGGGCGGGAGTCTCGCTCGTCTGTGCGGTGGCGGTGGTCATCGTCCTGGTTCCTCCTGTGCCTACCCCGAGGTGGGCGCCGCGTCCCCGCCGGCGTGACCGGGACGCGGATTCCCTCGTGGCGGCGGTGTGGGTGCTGGGTGGGCGGTGTTGGTGTGGCGCCGGGTCAGGCGGCGCTGGCCTTGCGCGTCTTGGCCTCCTCGATCACCTTCTGGGCCACGTTGCCGGGGACCTCCTCGTAGTGATCGAAGTGCATCTTGAACTGCCCCCGGCCCTGGGTCATCGAGCGCAGGTCGGTGGCGTAGCGGACCATCTCGGACATGGGCACCTCGGCCTCGATGGTGGTCGAGCCGTCGCCCTCCGGGTTCATCCCGTGGACGCGACCGCGCTTGGTCGAGAGGTCGCCCATGATGTCCCCGGTGTACTGATCCGGGATGTGCACCTCCACCTTCATCACCGGTTCGAGCAGCACGACCCCGGACTTCTCGGCGGCGGCCTTGAAGGCCATGCTGCCGGCGATCTTGAAGGCCATTTCTGAGGAGTCGACGCTGTGCTCCTTGCCGTCGTACAGGGTGGCCCGGACGTCGACCAGGGGGTACCCGGCGATGACGCCCTCGGCCAGGGCCTCCTGGATGCCCTTGTCGACGGCGGGGCGGAAGGAGTGGGAGACGACGCCGCCGACGATCTTGTCCACGAACTCGTAGCCGGCGCCCCGGGGGAGGGGCTCGAGCTCGATGGAACAGACGCCGAACTGGCCGTGACCACCGGTCTGGCGGACGAAGCGTCCGTCGGCCTTCGACGGCTGGCGGATGGTCTCCCGGTAGGCGACGCGCAGGGGCTCGACGCGCAGGTCGGCGCCGAACTTGCGCTTGATCCGCTCGACGGTGATCTCGACGTGGCTGTCCCCCATCCCGGAGACCACGGTCTGGCCCGTCTCGGCGTCCCGCCGGACGCGGATGGTGGGGTCCTCCTCCTGGATTCGCTGCAGGGCCGGCCCCATCTTGTCCTGGTCGGTGCGCGAGCGGGCCTCGACGGCCGCCGCGAAGACCGGCTCCGGGAACGAGACCGGCTCGAGGGTCAGGGGGTGCTCGCGGCCGGAGAAGGTGTCCCCGGTGGTGGTCAGGACGAGCTTGGCGACGGCGGCGATGTCCCCCGCCGGGACGGCGGTGGCGTTCTCCTGCGACTTGCCGCGCAGGGTCATCACCGCCCCGATGCGCTCTTCCTTCTCCTTGTTCGTGTTCCAGACGTGGCTGTCCGGGCGCAGCGTGCCGGAGTAGACCCGGAAGAGGGTCAGGCGCCCGATGAAGGGGTCGGCCAGGGTCTTGAAGACGAGGGCCGCGAGGGGCCCGTCCGGGTCCGGCGCCAGCTCCTCCGGCTTGTTGCTCTGGGCGTTGGTCGCCGTGACCGCGCCGGCGGCGACGGGCGAGGGGAGGTAGTCGGCGACGGCGTCCAGGATCTGACGCACGCCGCTGCCGCTCGTCGCCGCCGCCGAGTAGACCGGCGTGATGGAGCGATCGAGCACGCCACGGCGCAGCCCCTGCCGGATCTCGTCCTCGGTCAGGGCCTCGCCCTCCAGGTACTTGAGGGTCAGCTCCTCGTCCGTCTCGGCCACCGCCTCGACCAGCTGGTCGTAGAGGCGGTCGACCTCGGCCGCGAGCTCGTCCGGCACCTCGCCCGCGCGCGTCTCACCGTCCTCGCCGAACAGCAGGGCCTTGCGGGAGATCAGGTCGATCACTCCGCGGTAGGCGTCGCGGGAGCCGATGGGGAGCTGGGCGGCGACGACCCCGGTGCCGAAGCGCTCGCGCAGCTGCTCCAGGACGCGCTCGAAGCTGGCGTTCTCCCGGTCCATGCGGTTGACCACCAGCAGGCGGGGCAGGCGGCGCTGCTGGCACAGACCCCAGGCCAGCTCGGTGCCCACCTCCAGGCCGTCGACGGCCGAGGTGAGCAGCACGACGCCGTCGACGACGCGCAGGGTGGCCGCCACCTCGCCGACGAAGTCGGCGTAGCCGGGGGTGTCGATCAGGTTGATCTTGGCGTCCCGCCACTCGAAAGGCAGCAGGGTCAGGCCGGCGGACATCCCCCGGCGCTGCTCGTCCGGATCGTAGTCCGATGTGGTCGTGCCGTCGTCCACCCGGCCCATCCGGTTGATCGCCCCGGCGGCGAAGAGCATCGCTTCGGCCAGCGACGTCTTCCCGTTTCCCATGTGCGAGAGCAATCCGACGTTGCGGATGGCATCGGGCGCGTAGACCTTCATCGTTCCCGTCTCCCGACAGCGTAATCACCGGGCGGCGCAGACGCTCCCGGGGATGGGATGTCCTCCTGCCTCCCCAGGCAGACCCCAGTTTCAGCCGTCCCGGCGAACCGTGCGCGCGCGCTACCGGCAGCGCGTCAGGCCGCCTGGTCGCTGTCCAGGCGCAGCGCTCCTGTCCCTTGGCGGCATTATACGATCGATCCGCCTCTGAGGAAGCGTACCACTGGCCACGAGAACCGCCCGCCTCGCCGGGGCCTACGGCCTCTACTACCTCGACGGCCGGCCGACGCTGCTGCGCGCCGGCGACCTGCCCTACTCGCGCCTGCCACCCGAAGCGTGGGCCGGGCGCGTCGACGCCCTGCGCCGCGCCGGCTGCAACGCCCTGACCGTGCCCGTCCCCTGGGACTGGCACGCCCCCGCCCCGGACACGGTCGACCTCGGCGGCGCGGGCGACGCGCGGTGCGACCTGCTCGGCCTGCTGCGCCTGGCCGCCGCCGCCGGGCTGGGCGTGGTGCTCTGCCCCGGGCCGTCCGGCGGGCCGCCGGACGGCCCGGACGGCGGCGGTCTGCCGGCCTGGCTGCCCGGCCGGATGCCGCACGCCCTGGTGCTCGGTCCGGATGGGCACCCGGCGTCGCTCCCCGGGGGGCCGTCCGGGGCCCTCCTGCACCCGGACTTCCTGCGCGCCGTCGGGGCCTGGTTCGCCGCCCTGGCCGGCGCGCTCGAAGGGCCGGCCGGCGACGCCGTCGTGGCCTGGCAGGTGGCCGGCGACGCCGGCGCCCCCTTCGCCGGCCGGATCGGGGCGCTGGACTTCAACCCGGACACGGTCCGCCGCTACCGGGACTTCCTGGCCGCGCGCCACGAGAGCGGCCGCAGCCTCGCCCGGGAGTGGGGGCGTCCGGTTGAGGACATCGAGACGATCCGGCCGCCGGGCGACGCGCGCTCCCCCGGCGAGGTGTCGGACTGGCAGGCCTTCCTGGAGACGCTCGTCGCCGAGCACGTCTCCCGGCTGGGCGAGCTCGTCCGGGCCGCCGGCAGCGATCTCCCCTTGATGACCGCCGCCGGCGACCGGGCCGGCAGCCCGGGCGGGCCGGCGCCGGTCGCCGCCCGGGCCGGATTCCTCGCCGTCGGTCTCGAGCCGGGCGCCGGGCCGGCCGCCGCCACCCTGGCCGTGCTGCGGGCCGAAGCGTACGCGACGGACGAGCGCCCCCCGACCGCCTGGGCGCTGCGCGACGCGCGCGACGTCCTGGCCGCCGTCGCCCACGGGGTCAAAGGCTACTCCCTGGGGGCGGACGTGCCGGGCTGGCCCGGCTGGCCGGCCGCGCCGGCCGGGCCGGCCGCGCCGCTCGAGCGCCTGCAGCACTGGCTGGCCGCGGCCGAGGAGGAGCTGACCGCCTCGGTCGAGGTGCGCGACCCCCTCGCCTACCTGGAGTACCCCCTGTACGCCCGCGTCCTCCCGGACGACCCCCGGCCGGCCGGGGGGGGCCCGTTCGCCGAGCGATTCGGGCTGCTCGCCCTGCTGCACAGCTGCGGCTACAACCCGACGCTGGTCGACCTGGCGGCGGCGACCGACGCCGAGCTGACCGAGTTCCCGGCGGCCGTCTTCCCCTGCCGCGGCGCCCTGCGCCTGGACGACTACGGCAAGCTGGTGGTCTTCACCCTGCGCGGCGGGGCCCTGACCACGTTTCCGGCCCCGGCGATGCGGGAGCTGGACGGCACGGCGATCAATACCCGCTTCCTGTGGCCCCACCGGCCGGCGGACCTCCCCGCGCGCGACCGGCTGCGGCGCCTGCTGCGGCACGGGCCGCGCCGGGGGCTGCGCGACGCCCTCGCCGGGACGCCCCTCCCGGCCGGCAGGGCGGTCGTCACCTACCCCGATGCCGGCCGGCCGTTCGTGCGCTACGGCCGGGCGGGGGCGGGGGCCGTGCCCCGGGCGGCGACCGAGGCGGTGCAGGCCCAGGTGCTGCTCACCGCCGGGGGCGTCCCGGCGGGCTACCGCGTGCAGGTGCGCAGCGGCACGTCCGCCGTGCTCGGCGCCTTCCCCGGGGTCGACTACGCCGGCGCCGGCGGCGGCGGCGCGCTCACGCCAGGGGAGCGTCTGGCCCTGCGCCGCTTCGCCGTCGGCCACTTCGAGGAGGTGGCGCCGCGGCGGGTGGCGCCGGAGGACGCCCTGGAGGTGGAGGCGGTGGCCCGGCTCAGCCCGGACGGGGGCTGCTTGCTCTTCGTGCTCAACCGGCGGGGGGCGCAGTCCGGCTGGCTGCGCTTCCCGGCCCCGGAGGCGCTCAATCTGGAGGACGAGGTGCACGCGGCCGTGCTCTACAGCGCCGCCGGATCGGGCGCCGCCGGCGGCGCCCGCGGGGTGCGCCTCGATCTGGCCCCGGGCGACGCCCTCGTGCTGCGGCTGACCTCGGGGCCGGGAGCCCCGGGCCTATAATCCAGGAGCGATGGAGAAGGTGGGCCGGCTGGTGGTCAAGGTGGGGACCGGCGTCCTCACCGGCGACTCCTCCGACCTGGACGAGGGCCGCATGGCCGATCTGGCGCGCCAGATCGCCGCGCTCCGCGCCGGGGGGACCCAGGTGCTGCTCGTCTCCTCCGGGGCGATCGCCGCCGGGCGGGCCCGCCTGTCCCTGCGCGGTCCGCGCGGGGACATCCCCAGCAAGCAGATGCTGGCGGCCGTCGGGCAGCACCTGCTGATGCTGACTTACGACCGGCTCTTCGAGCCGCACGGGGTCACCGTGGCCCAGACCCTGCTGACCAAGGCCGATCTGCGCGACCGGCAGGGGTACCTCAACGCCCGCACCACCCTGATCGGGCTGGCCGAGCACGGCGTCCTGCCGGTGATCAACGAGAACGACGTCGTCGCCGTGGACGAGATCCACCTGCGGGGCGGCGGCGCCGCCGCCGGGGCGGCGGAGGCGGAGCCGCAGGACGAGATCCGCCTCCGCGGCGACAACGACAACCTGGCGGCGATGGTGGCCAATCTGGTCGACGCCGGCCTGCTGGTGAACCTGACCAACACCGGCGGGCTGTACACCGGCGACCCGCGGCGCGACGCCACGGCCCGGCTGATCCCCGAGGTGGCGCAGATCAACGCCTGCATCGAGGGTCTGGCCGGCGGCGCCGGGACGCGGCAGGGCACCGGCGGGATGCGCACCAAGATCGAAGCGGCCAAGCTGGCCACGGCCTCAGGGATCGCGGTGGTGATCGCCCCCGGGGCCGAGCCGGACGTGCTGATCCGTCTGGCCGCGGGCGAGGCCATCGGGACGCGCTTCCGCCCGGCGGTCAGCCGGCGCGAGGCGCGCAAGCGGTGGATCCTCTCCGCCATCGCCGGCCGGGCGGCGCTGCACGTCGACGCCGGGGCGGCCGAGGCGGTGCGCCACGGCGGGCGCAGCCTGCTGGCGGCGGGCGTGCGCGACGTCAGCGGGCGCTTCGGGCGGGGCGACCCGGTGGGGATCGTCGGGCCGGACGGGGAGCGGATCGCCTGCGGGCTGGTCGGCTACGACGCGCACGACGTGCGCCGGATCGCGGGACACCACTCGCAGGAGATCGCCGAGGTGCTGGGGCGGTCGTACGGCGAGGAGGTGGTGCACCGCAACAACCTCGTCCTGCTCGACGGGGCCTGACCCGCCGCTCCCGCGACCCGCGACCCGCGTCCCGGGTCCCGGGCATCCGGCGGCGGCGCCGGAAACGGGCGGGGCTAGAGCATGCGCTGCCGGTTGATGGTCAAGCGGAACTCGCACTCCAGGAACTGCACCGCCCGCTTGATGAACGACATCCGCCCGAGGAAGATCTCGAAGTAGTCCATCAGCGGGGCGATGCGGGTGTCGATGGTCATCTCCAGCTCGATCACCCGGGCCTCGCCGTCCACCCGCACGAAGCTGTGCTGGCTGGCGAAGTTGACCCGGTCGTGGATGTCGAACCGGTCCGGATCGATCTCCCGCACCCGGCTGCGGTGGACGTCCGCCTTGTCGGCGATGTTCAGGGCGGCGGACACCTCGCCGACGGGATCGCCGGTGGTCTCCTCGTGGTTGCCGATGGCGCCCATGACCACCGCCACCTCGTCCGCGTCCATGCCGTAGCCGAGCAGGATGTCCTTGGCCATCAGGGCCCCGGCGGTGGCGTGGTCGCGCCGGTTGACGCAGTTGCCGATGTCGTGCAGGTAGCCGGCGACGGCGGCCAGCTCCCAGGTGCGCTCGGGGTAGTCCAGGCGCTGCAGGATGTTGCGGGCGATGTTCGCCACCAGGGAGACGTGGCGCTGGCCGTGCTCGGTGTAGCCGAGCACGCCGAGCTGGGCGTCGGCGCGCTTGATGAAGGCCTGCACGAGGGCGTCGCGGCGCAGCCCGTCGAACGTCACGGCGGTGACGGCGCCGTTGCGGCCGGCCGCCGGGGCGACCCCGGCGGTGGTGACGGTGTCCAGGGTGCTGCGCCGCGCGCCGGGGGGGGTCACCGGAGTCTTGGCCGTGCGGGACGGGACGACGCGCAGGGGGG
>DATLLM010000343.1:0-5981 GCA_035537855.1 Chloroflexota bacterium
GACCACGGTGGGCACGGCGAGCGAGGTGACGCCGTTCGTCGTCATCACGGACGCCGCCGCCAAGTTCAAGTTCACCATCGCCTCCCCCCGCGCGGCCCCCCTCTACGCCTTCCTCGATCCCCGGCTGACCCTGGGCCTGCCGGCGAACGTGACCGCGGCGACCGGGATGGACGCCCTGACCCACGCCATCGAGAGCTACACCTCCCTCCTGTCCTCGCCCATCTCCGAGGGCCTGGCCCTGCACGCCATCCGCCTCCTCGCCGGCAGCATCCGCGCCGCCGTCGCCAACAGCGGCAACCTGCAAGCCATGGCGGACATGCTGGTCGGCGCCAACGTGGCCGGCCTGGCCTTCTCCAACACCCGCCTGGGCAACGTCCACGCCCTGGCCCACCCCCTCGGCGCGTTCTGGAAGATCCCCCACGGCGTGGCCAACGCCCTGATGCTGCCCCACGTGATGGAGTTCAACGCCCTGGCCTGCCCGCGGAAGATGATCGAGGTCGGCCTGGCCCTCGGCGAGCCCCCCGCCAGCCTGGGCGTCGGCACCGGCGCGGTCACGGATTACGAGGGCGCCCTGCTCGTCGCCGGCGCCGTGCGCCGCCTGGAGCGGGACATCGGCATCCCGGAGCGCCTGAGCGACCTCGGGGTCGACAAGGCCTCCTTCCCGGACATGGCCGCCGACGCGATGAAGAGCGCCAACATCGCCATCAACCCGCGCAAGACGACCATCAACGAGCTGATCGGGTTGCTGGAGAAAGCCTACTGAGCCCGCCTTGGGAGCACGCATCTGCGTAGCCGCCGCCCGCCGGCGCGCCAGCGCCCGAAGAGCACGATTTCTCTACGCGGGCGCGGCCCGCAGCGGGCCGCCGCCAGCGGACGCCCCCGCGCAAAACCGTGCTCCTCCTGCTCTTCGCCCTCGGAGACGCCCGCGCGCAAAACCGTCCCGCTCGTGCTCCCCCTCGTGCTCCTCGGGCGCCGGCGCGCCCGCCCGCGGCGGCCGAACAGACTCCTGCTCCTCGCCCTCGCCCCCTCCCGTTGATGCTTCCGTGTACGACGTCATCGTGATCGGCCTGGGCGGGCTGGGCAGCGCCGCCGCCTACCACCTCGCCCGGCGGGGGCAGCGCGTCCTCGGCCTGGACGCGTTCGCCCCCGGGCACACCCGGGGCTCGTCGCACGGCGAGTCGCGCATCATCCGCCAGGCCTACCACGAGCACCCGGACTACGTGCCCCTGCTGCGGCGCGCCTACACCCTGTGGGAGGAGCTCCAGCGGGCGGCCGGGGAGACCCTGCTGACGATCACCGGCGGGCTGTTCGCCGGCCGCCCGGAGAGCGAGCCGGTGGCCGGGGCGCTGGAGAGCGCCCGGCGGCACGGGCTGCCCCACGAGGTGCTGGACGCCGGCGCCGTCCGCCGGCGCTTCCCCCCGCTGCGCCCCGCCCCCGAGGAGATCGCCGTCTACGAGCCCCGCGCCGGGGTGCTGTTCCCCGAGCGGTGCATCGCCGCCCACCTCCGCCTGGCGGGCGCCGCCGGGGCGGAGCTGCGTTACGACGAGCCGGTGCGGAACTGGACGCCGCTCGACGGCGGGGCGGCGGTTGAGGTGCGCACCCGCAGCGGGGGGCGCTACCGCGCCGCGCGGGTGGTGGTCACCGCCGGGGCCTGGCTGGGGCGCCTGCTGGGCGACCTGCGCCTCCCCCTGCGCCCGGAGCGCAACGTCGTCCTCTGGCTGCGCCCCCGCGAGCGCCCCGAGCAGTTCGAGCCCGGGCGCTTCCCCATCTTCATCTGGGACCGGGGGGCGTCCGGGGTCTACTACGGCCTGCCCCACGTCGGTCGCCCGGGGGTCAAGGTGGGCCGCCACCACAGCGGCGCCTGGTGCGATCCGGACACCGTCGACCGCACCGTCCGGCCGGAGGACGAGGTCCCCGTGCGCGCTTTCCTCGCCTCGGCCGTCCCGGCCCTGGACGGCACGCTGGAGGACGGCGCCGTCTGCCTCTACACCAATACCCCGGACGGGCACTTCGTGGTCGACCGCCACCCCCGCGTCCCCGCCGTCCTCTTCGCCGGGGGCACCTCCGGCCACGGGTTCAAGCTGGCCAGCGTGCTGGGGGAGGTCCTGGCCGAGCTGGCCACCACCGGCCGGTCGACCCCGGCCGCGGCCTTCCTGGGCGCCGGGCGGCTGCTCGAGCGGCCGCCCGGCTGAGCGGCGCTCAGCCCGGCGTCAGGGTCTGCACCGTTACGGCGGCCGCCCGGACGTCCTCCGGACGGTAGTGCATCGGCACCCGGCGGTGCGTCCGCCACGCCTCGAGCTGGTCGGCGTAGTGGGCCGAGTCCGGGTCGCCCGAGACGCCGCCGGGGACGACGAAGCCGCCGGCGGCCACGTCCCCCAGGTCGACCACCTGGCGGTAGACGGACAGGCTGGCGATGGGGAAGGCCGGCTGGTCGGCGTAGATGTAGCCCGCCGCCTGGATCGTCTCCCCGTCCCCGCCGACGGCGACCGCCGGCGGGTCGAGCCGGGCGGCGTGGGCCGGGAAGGTGGCCGAGAGGAGGTGGCGCGCGGCGGTGCGGTGGCGCGCGGCCCACCGCCAGCCCGCCGGGTCGGCCCCCTCGCGCGCCGTGGCCGTGCGCCAGGCCGTCTCCAGGGCGGGGCGCAGCACGTCGTCCCACGGCCGGCCGTCCGGGGTGGTCTCCCCCTCCAGCGCGTAGACGGCGCCGGCCAGCCAGCGGGTGATCATGGCGTGGGTCGTCGTCCCCTCAGCCGCCAGCAGCCAGTCCCAGGCCGCCTGGCCCAGCAGGGGGGCGTAGAGGGCGCCGGCCACCGCCCGCCGGAAGTGAGCGTAGAGCAGCGCCGCCCCGCTCTCCGGCGACAGCGTGCCGTCGAACCCGGGGGCGGCGAGGAGCGCGCGGGCCCGCTCGGCGTCCCCGCCGTACGGCCCGCTGGCGCCGAGGCGGCGCGCCCAGGCGCGGGCCGCCCGGGAGACGACGTCTCCTTGCAGGGCGGCGATCGCCTGCGGGCTCAGGGGCGCCGTCGCCCCGCCGATCACCTCCACGATCCGCTCGGCGCGGAAGGGGGCGGAGAACTCGTGGGCGATGTACAGCCCGTCCCCCTCCAGCACGGCCTGATTCGCGGTGGCGATGTAGCCCTCGGGCGGGTTCACCGCGCGGGGCAGCTGCTCGAACGGCACCTGCCCCACCCACTCGTGCTCCCCCGTCCAGCCGGGCGCGGGGAACTGGCGGTGGGCGTCCGAGGTGCGCAGCGGCAGGACGCCCCGGGTGAGGTAGCCGATCGACCCCGCGGTGTCCGCCGCCACCAGGTTGTTCACCGGGTCGACCCACTCCCGCTGGCTCTCCTGGAGGGCTTCGACGCTGCGGGCCAGCAGCATGGGGTGCAGCGTCTCCCAGGCGCGGCAGGGGCCGTCGGTCGCGGTGTAGCGCAGGGAGAGGGCCTGGCCGCTCCGGGGGTCGCCGTGGACGACCGGGCCGTGCGCCGTGCGCCAGGCCTCGATCTCCACCGCCGGGCCCCCGGCGACGGCGATCCGCTCCCGGCGCCGCTCGGCCGGCACCCGGCCCCCGGCCGTCTGGTAGACGGCCCCGTCCTGCTCGAAGCGCTCGACGTAGAGGTCCTGGTAGTCGGCCGCGGTGTGGGTGATGTTCCAGGCCACGTGGCCGTTGTGGCCGAAGTGGGGGAAGCCGGGCAGGCCGGCGAACGTGGCCCCGATGACGTCGAACGCCGGGCAGGCGACGTGCACCTGCCAGTAGACGTTGGGCACGTCCAGCGCCCGGTGGGAGTCGTTGCACAGCACGGCCGTCCCGGTGGTGGTGCGCGAGCCGTGCACCGCCCAGGAGTTCGACCCCCCCTCCCCCAGGGCCAGGAAGCCGAGGGCGGCGGCGGCGGCCTCCAGCTCCTCGAGCGCCGTCTCCAGCAGCGGCGCCACCCGCCCCCCGGGGGGCAGGATGGTGGGGGAGCCGGCCGGCGGGCGCCCGCGCAGGGCGGCGTAGCGCTGCGGTCCCACCCGGGCCAGGAGGGTGGCCTGGTAGAGCTTCTGCTGCCAGGTGCCCATGAAGACGTGGCGGATCTTGAACACGGCCACCGAGTGCCACGGCTCCCAGGGCTCGGGGCGCAGGCCGCCGAGCGCGAACTCCGGCGGCAGGGGCCCTCCGGACGCCGCCCGCGCGGCGAGCGCGGCGTTCACCCCGGCGGCGTAGGCGTCGAAGACGGCGCGGGTCGGCGCGGACATCGCCGCCACGTCGGCCTGGGAGGCGCGGACGAGGTCGAGGCGCCGGGCGAGGACGTCGGCGGCGACCCCCGCCTGGCCGGTCACCTCGGCCCACCGCCCGGCGGCCCGCCGCCGGTCGCTCTCCATCTGCCACAGCCGGTCCTGGACGCTGACCCAGCCCTGCCCGAACCAGGCGTCGTGCTCGTCCCGGGCCTCAACGTGGGCCACCCCGGCGGCGTCGCGGCGGACGGTGACGGGAGCGTGCAGGCCGCCGGCGGGGATGCGCTCTTCGCTCATATCAGCTATCAGCTCAGCTTGGGGACGTCGACGATCCGGCCGCTGCGGGCGCTCTCCTCGGCGGCCAGGGTCACGGCGAGGGTCCTCGCCGCGTCGGCGTAGGGGGAGCGGACGCGGGCCGGGTCGCGCCGGGCCACGGCCTCGACGAACGCCTGGTCCTCGCTCATCATCGGGTTGCCGCTGTAGCGGTGCTCCTCGGTGCGCCCCGGGGAGACCACCTTCAGGTTCGTCCCCCAGACCTCAACGCGCAGGTCGTGGGCCAGGACGTGCACCCCGCTGGGGACGCCGGTGGCCGTGCCGCTGCCCAGGATGGAGGTGTTGGCGATGCTGCCGATGGCGCCCGAGGCGAAGTGCAGGGTGGTGGTGGCGACGTCGAAAATGTCCAGACCCGGGACGTCCTTCAGGGCGCGCAGGGCGCCGGCGCTGTAGACCCGGGTGACCTCGCCCCCCAGGTAGCGCATCAGGTCGACGGTGTGGGTCGCCTGCTCCACCAGCTGCCCCCCGCTCTGCGCCTGCACCCGCCACCAGGGCGTGCCCGGCAGGCCCCCCAGGTAGAAGCCCAGGGCCATGGCCACCGTCTTGCCGCCGAGCAGCTCCCGCGCCTTGTCCACCGCCTCCGAGTAGCGCATCTGGTAGCCGGAGGCGGAGACGAGCCCCTGCTGCTGGATGGCCGCCGCCACCTGGCCGGCGAGGTCCATGGAGAGGGCCACCGGCTTCTCCACGAACAGCCCGACCCCGGCCTCGACGGCGGCGAACTCCAGGTCGCCGTGGGCGGCGGGGGGGACGCAGATGTACACGGCGTGGACGCCGGCCTCGGCGAGCAGGCGCTTGAAATCGGTGTAGACCTTGGCCTGCAGCCGGCGGGGCTCCGGGCCCCCCGGGCGGGCGAGCTGCTCCTGCTGCCCGTTGATCCGGCGCATGGCCAGCTCGCAGCGCTCGCGGTCGACGTCGTAGAGGGCGACGACCTCCGCCTCGGGGATTCTTACCAGGTTGGCCAGGTGCGCCCCCGCGATCCCGCCGGTGCCGGCAAAGCCGATCCGTACCGCCATCTCGTCTTGCTCCTCGCCGGCCGTCCGGCGGCCCGTCTGGCGGCAGCATTGTACTAGGCGATTCCGGCGCCCTTCCGGGATCGCCGCGCTGGTAGAATCGGCGTTTGCACGAAGGGGGCAGGCCCTTCCTATGGCGAGCGAAGTCGAAACCCAGTTAGTCCAGAGTCACTACGACGTGCTCGGCCTCGTCCGGGGGGCGACGGCGGAGGAGGTCAGGAACGCCTACCGCCTCCGTTCGCACATGTTCCACCCGGATAAGTACGAGAACTACTCTGAGCCCCTGCGCACCCAGCTCAAGGGCGAGGCGGCGAAGGAGTTCAAGAAGCTCACCGCCGCCTACGAGGTGCTGCGCGATCCGGCCAAACGGGCCGCCCACGACCGCCAGCTGGACGCCACCGCCCGCAGCTACGGCGCCCCCGCGCGGGGCGG
>DATLLM010000344.1:0-6422 GCA_035537855.1 Chloroflexota bacterium
GGCCGGCCCGACCGTGCTGGCCGACGGCCGGGCGCTGCCCGGCCGGCTGCTCTTCGTCTCCGATTCGAACGTCTGGGTGCTCGACCGCGGGCAGGGCGCCCGCCTGACGCCGGACCGCATCAGCCGCCAGCCCGCCTGGTCGCGCGACGGGAAGAGGATCGCCCTGGTCAAGGTCTACTCCAGCGGCTCCGACCTGTGGGTGATGGACGCCAGCGGCGCCAACTCGGAAGAGATGACCGACTTCAGCTACCGCGAGGAGCGGCAGCAGAACTACGCCCTGCGCCCGGCCTGGCTCCCGGACGGCGCCGGCCTGCTCTACCTGAGCGAGCAGGCCTCGCAGGACACCCAGCTCTGGCAGCTGACCCTGGACGACCGCCGGCGGCGGCGCTTCCTGCCGCCCGCCGGGGACGGCCTCGGCGGGGTGGACGCCCCCGCCTTCTCGCCGGACGGCAGCACGCTCGCGGTCACCGGGTTCCTGAACGCGCAGGGCCAGCCGCCGCGGCCGCAGATCTGGCTCTGGGGCCTCTCCGGCGGGCCCTGGAAGCAGATCAGCGCCGCCGCCGACGGGGCCTACGATCCCACCTGGGCGCCGGACGCGACCCACCTGGCCTTCGCCGTCCGCAGCGCCGGCAAGCACGATATCTGGATCGCCCGGGCCGACGGCAGCGGGGCGCGCCAGGTCACCACCGCCGGCACCTGCCGCGCCCCGGCCTGGTCGCCGGACGGGGCCTGGCTGGCCTACCTCTCCGCCCAGAGCGGGACGTTCGACCTGTGGGCCCTCCCCGTCGGCCAGGCCCCGTCGGCGACGAACCCGGACGCGACCCCCACCGGCCCGACCGGCCCGGCGCGGGCGATCACCCGCGGCGGCGTCGTGGACGCCGCCTCAGGAATCTCGTGGACGTCGTGAGCGCGCCGCCGGCTACCGGCGAGCAGCGCTTCCTGCGCTTCCCCGGCATCGCCCACCGGCCCCGGGCCGGCCACGGGGCGCGCAGCCCCTCTCCGGCCGGCGCGGCGCTGCGCTCGGCCGTCGTCCCCGGCTGGGGGCAGTGGGCCGCCGGGCGCCGCGGCCGGGGCCTGATCCTGCTCGTCCTGGCGGTGGTGGCCGTGCTCGTCCCCGTCTTCATCGTCCTCGCCGTGCTCGCCCCCCTGCTGCCCCTCCTGCCGGTCGCCGTTCCGGCGGCGGCGCTGGCCGCGCTGACCGCCGCCGGCGACGCCGGGGCGGCCCTGGTGCGCCCCCTGGAGCGGCTCTTCGGCGGCGCGGACTGGGTGGCCATCGGCCGGGTCGTGCTAACCCTGAACCTGGCCGCGCTGCTCTGGCGGGGCTGGGCGAGCGCGGACGCGGCCCGCTGCGCCGCGCGGCGCCGGCGGCGCCCGGCCCGCCCCGCGACCCGGCCGGCGGGCGCGGGCGGCGACCGGCTGCGCCGGGCGCTGATCGCCACCCTGGCCGCCGTCCCGGCGGCGCTCGTCGTCCTGGCGCCGCACCTGGCGTTCGCCGGCGCCGCCTTCGCCGTCCGGCCGGTGCTGGCCCAGGTGCTGCAGCCGGCCCCGGGGCCGGCGCCGGTGGCCGGGCCGGCCGCCGGCCCGACGCCGGAGCCGACGCCGGTCGATCCTTTCGCCGCCATCCTGCCCGAGCTGCCCCCGCCGGACGCCAGTCGCCCCGTCTGGGACGGGCGCAGCCCCCTCAACGTGCTGCTCATCGGCACCGACCGCCGCCCCCGCGAGGTCGCCCTGGGGATGGGGCAGTGGGGCAACAGCGATACCCTCCTGCTGGTCAGCCTCGACCCGGTGCGCCTGCAAGCGACGATGGTCTCCGTCCCCCGGGACGTGATGATCGACAACATCCCCGGCGTCGGCCGGGAGAAGGTCAACGCCGCCTTCAGGCGGGGGGGGCCGGACCTGGCCGTGCGCGTGGTCAGCGACCTGCTGGGCGTCCCGATTCACCGCTGGGCCTCGATCGACACCTCCGCCTTCGCCACCATGATCGACTCCGCGGGCGGCGTGGTGGTGGACGTCGAGCGCCCCATCCGCGACGACGAGTACCCGAACGACGACTACTCCGTGCGGCGCATCCTGATCCCCGCCGGCCTGCAGTGGCTGGACGGCGAGCACGCCCTGTGGTACGCCCGCTCGCGCCACGAGTCGAACGACTTCGACCGCGCCGACCGGCAGCAGCGTCTGATGCTCAGCCTGAAGAACCGGGCGCGCGACCCCAGCCTCGTGCCCCGCATCCCGCCGATGATCCTCTCCCTGGCGGACGCGGTGCAGACGGACGTCTCCCCGCGCGAAGCCCTGACCCTGGCCAACCTGGCCGTCAAGACGGACTTCAAGTCCGTGCGGGGGATGGTGCTGACGCCGCCCGAGTACGGCCAGCAGATCAACCGGCCCGACCTCTACGCCATCCTGCCCAACCGGGAGCGCATCCGGCGCGACGTGGCCGCCCTGCTCGCGGCCGACCCGGCGGCGCCGTCCCCCGTCCCCGGCGCCGCGCGGGCGTTCTCGGACGCGCCCACCGGCTAGGGCAGCGACGGCGCCGCGGCGCCGCCCAGCGGGGCCTGACCGGCGGCCGGGGCGCCGGCCGCCGGCCCACCGCCGGCCGGCCGCCGGTCGGGGCGCAACAAGGGCGGTGGCCGCGCCGTCCGTATCGCTGCGATGCCTGAGCTAACCGCCGTCCTGTCCGCCGGTCGCGTCCTGCTGTTCGCCTACGCCACCGTGGCCACCGTGCTGGCCACGGCCTGCCTCGCCCTGCACGTCATCACCCACTACGACCGCCGCGCCCCCCGCCGGGCGGCGCTGCGCCGCCGGCGCGCCGACCGTTCGCTCTTCGTGCGTCTCGATCCGGAGCTGGACACGCCCTGAGCCGGCGCCCCGGCGGGGCCGGCGGCGGTCTCAACCGGAATGTGACAGGGCCGTTACGAGCGCGTTACAAATCGGTTGCGGTCGGCGGGGAGCCTGGCTATACTCTCCCCAACCGGTCGAAGGCCGGTGATCTCTGGGGGCCGGCTCGGGCAACGCTGATCGGCGGGCGCAACGGGCATGGCGGACGCGACGAACGGTAGTGCCAGGCTTCACCAACACGTCAGCCCGCGCGCAGCAGTGGAAGGCACCCCGGCGGGCCGCCGCCGGCGCCCTCGGTCTCCTGGGATTGGGGCTCGTCCCCGGCCTGCGGCAGGCCTACTCCGGCCGCCGGGCCGAGGCCGCCGAGGCGAGCTACGCCCTGACGGTCAACCCCCCGGCGGAGATCGCCGCGCCGACGACGCCGGCCCACCCCGCCTACACGGTCTACACCCCGCAGACCCTGGTCGGGGCGCCGCCGGCGCCGGTGACCGTGCTCGTGCTGCACGGGATCGGGGGGAACGGCCCCGGGATGGCCGCCTCGCTGCTGCCCGTCGCCCGGGCCCAGGGCTGGACGGTGGTGGCGCCCACCATCCCGTACGGGGACTGGCGCGACCCGGCCCAGCTGACGCGCGAGGAGCTGGCGTTGCAGCCCCAGATGGCCGGCCTGCTGGACGCCGTCCCCGCCGAGACCGGCGTCGCCCTCGGGCAGCGCGTCCTCATCTTCGGCTTCTCCCGCGGCGCCCAGACCGCCCTGCGCTTCGCCATGCTCTACCCTGACCGGGTGCGGGCCGTCGCGGCCTGCTCGGCCGGCACCTACACCCTGCCGACGGCCACGATCAAGACCGCCTCGGGCGGGACGATGGCGGCCCCCCTCCCGTTCGGCGTCGCGGACATGGAGCAGCAGGTCGGCCACAAGCTGGACGCGGCCCGCTTCGCCGCCGTGCGCGTCCTGATCGGGGTGGGCGCGAACGACAACAGAGAAGGGGACGTCCCCCGGCAGTGGGACCCCTTCGTCGGCAAGACGCGCGTCGAGCGCGCGGAGCGCTTCGCCGCCAGCCTGACCGAGATGGGCATGCCGGCCAAGATGGTGGTCGTCCCGGCCACGGGGCACGAGCTGACCCCGCCGATGGTCGAGCAGGTGACCTCCTTCCTGACCGGCGCCGCCGCCGAGCAGCAGGCCCAGCAGGCCGCGGCCACCACCACCGAAGCGGCGACCCTGCCCCTGGCCGGCGTCCGCAGCTAAGCCGGCCCCGGCGCGGCCGGCCGCGCAACGCCCGGTCAGCCCCCGGTCAGCGGGGGATGACGTCGAAGAGCACCTCCCGCTTGACCAGCAGCCAGATCACGAGCACGGCGACGAGCTGCACCGGCGTGTTGTGATTCGGATCGAAGCGGTCGAAGCCGGGGACGTAGGGCAGGAAGAGCGCCGTCAGGTAGACGGCGAAGAGGTGCATGGCGTAGACGTACAGGGCGTTCTGCCCGAACGGCACCAGCAGCCAGCCGAACAGCCGGTTGAACGGCGCCCAGGCGTACGTCAGGATGAGGTAGAGCAGGGGGAAGAAGACGGCGAAGGCGAGCAGCCGGCCCGGCCGGGCGCTCTCCTTGCCGAACAGGGCGTCGAGCGCGGCCAGGCCGGACGCGCCGGGCCCGGCGGCGAGCGCGGCGCCCTCGGAGAGGCGCAGGGCGATCAGCAAGCCGGCGGCGCCGGCCAGGGCGAGGACCGCCGGCGCCGCCGGGATGCGACCCAGCCAGCGCCAGATCTTCGAGCGGTGGTACCCGATCACCATCCCCCCGAAGAACCAGATCTGCCAGGCCGCGACGACGAACGTGTCGTTGTTGACGATGACCCAGGGCACCAGGGCCTGCGCCGGGAACCACTGGTAGGTCAGCCACAGCCCGACCGAGAAGAGCAGCACCGCCCAGGTCCGGCCGGCGGTCAGGAGCAGGATGGCCAGGGGGGAGACGGCGAGCAGCAGGGTGTAGAGGAGCATCACGTCCACCAGGTAGTAGGTGTGATGCAGGGTGAGGATGCCGACCCCGAGGGCCGGGGTCAGGGGCTCGACGTCCTGCAGCCAGGGCATCTCCACCAGCCGGGAGAGGCCGACGAAGGTGAAGGTCAGGCCGAGGGTGACGGCGTAGAGGGTGAAGGCCCGCCTGAGCAGGTGCAGCTGCACCCGGGCCAGCCCCTCGCGCAGCACCCGCGGGCCGTAGATCAGGCCCACCAGCAGCCCGGAGAGGAAGATAAAACCCTCCGCCGCCGAGACGAAGAACGAGTTGCCCCCGGTCACCGGGTAGAGGTACGAGCCGCCGCCCAGGTGGTCGACCACCATGGCGAAGGCGCAGAAGCCGCGCAGGAGGTCCAGGCGCAGGTCGCGCCGCCCCTCGACGACGTAGCGCCAGCTCAGGCGCCGGCGCGGCGAACGGCCGCGGGTCGGCCCGGCGCCGCCCCCCGCCGGCGGGGCCGGAGCCGGCGGCGCCGGCGGAGCGGGCGGGGCCGGAGCCGCCGGATGCTCGGGGTGGCGCTCGGTCAGCGGACGGAGGTAGGTCATGGCCGGGAGCGCGATGCCGGGGGCCTTCCGGCTCAGCCCCCGGCGGCCGCCTCCTGGCCGGTCGCGCCGCCGGCCGCCGCCAGGCGCGACTCGGCGTCCGCGAGCAGCTCGCGCAGGGCGTACATGTAGTACGTCGTCCCGGCCATGAGCTTGGGCCAGCCGGCCTCGCCGCGGGTGCCGAAGTGGGTCTCGATCGAGTACAGCCCGCGGTACCCGTCGCCTTCCAGGGTGGTGATCACCTGCGTCCAGGGGAGGGCCCCCGTGCCCAGCAGGGCCGGCTGACGGCGCTGGGGGTGGCCGGAGCGCTCGAGCAGCCGGCGCTCGTCCGGCGAGAGCACCCGCTCCTTGACGTGGACGTTCACGATCCGCCCCCGGAAGAGGTCGTACGCGGCGTCGATCGTGGCGTCGTCCCAGCCGTTGCTGACGTCCCAGGCGACGCCGACGTTGGGGTTGTCCACCGCCTCAACGATGCGGGCGACTTCCTGGGGGCTGCCCCCGTAGGTGGTGTGCTCCGGCTCCAGCCCCAGGCGCACCCCCTCTTTGCGGGCCAGCTCGGCCGCCGGGCGAAAGCGGGCCACGATCTCGCCCAGGGTGGGCTCGAGATTGGGGCGGATTCCGCCCGGGAATGGGGGGGCGTAGCGCTGCTTCGTCTCGTTCCAGAAGGGGAACACCCGCATGACGTCCGTGCCGAAGAAGTGCGCCTGCTCGACCAGGGTGGGGAAGAAGCCCAGGTGCTCGTCGTACTCCGGGCCGGAGATGGCGCACTTGCCGAAGTTGCTCTGCACCGCTCCCAGGCGCAGCCCGTGGTCGGCCAGCACCGTGGCCAGCTCCGGCCAGCGCTCGCGGGGCACCTG
Source organism: Chloroflexota bacterium (assembly GCA_035537855.1). Taxonomy (GTDB): domain Bacteria; phylum Chloroflexota; class UBA11872; order UBA12225; family UBA12225; genus DATLLM01. The sequence goes on from DATLLM010000344.1 coordinate 6,236, forward strand.
GTGGGAGAAGACGCCGCCGATCTTGCGCACGTCGACGTACCGCAAGCCGGCCGCCGCCGCCGTGCGGCAGGCGACCACGAAGTCCGGATCGATCTCGTCGGTGAAGACGCTGGCGCGGTCGCGCAGGGGCACGTCTGCTGTCATCGACCTATCTGCTCTCCTCGCTGGCGGCCGGCCCGGGCCGGCC
>DATLLM010000345.1:0-7168 GCA_035537855.1 Chloroflexota bacterium
GGCGGTGGCGCGGCGGCCGGGGCGGCCGGCGTCCCGGCGGCGTCCGTCTCGCCGGGAGTCGCCGTGAGGCCGGCCTCGGGGGCGGTCACCGGCTTGGCCCGCGTTGCGGGCCGGCGCACCTTTCCGCCGGGGAGCCGGCGGCTCTTGCTGGGCATCGCTCTGGGGTCGATTCTACCGCAGTGGCACCGGCATCAACACAGACCTCACCCCGGCGCGCCGGCAGGGTCAGCCGCCGGGCCGCCCGAGCCTCGGGGGAGGCCCTAAAATCCTACGCCATGGGAGACGCGCCCGGCCGGACCGGGACGTACGACGCGATCGTGGCCGGGGCGAGCTTCGCCGGCCTGGCGACGGCGCTGCAGCTCCGCGGCCGGGTGCTCGTCCTCGACCACCGCCCGGTCGGCGACGGGCAGACCTCCGCCTGCGGCACCACCCTGGCGGCGATCGAGGCGATGGACGCGCGCCACACGGTGCAGCAGGTCCACCGCCACCTGGTGTTGCACCTGGCGCCGGCGCGCGGCCGGCCGCGGGTGCTGCGCTACCGGCTGCCCTACGCGTTCTGCACCTTCGACTACCGCGCCCTCTGCCAGACGTTGGCGGCGCGGGCAGCGCAGCGGGGGGTGGAGTTCGCGCGCGTCCGGGTGACCGGCTGGCGCGACGACGCGCTCCAGACGGACGCCGGGCCGCTGCGGGCCCGGATGGTGGTCGACGCCACGGGGTGGCGGGCAGCCCTGGCCGGGTCGATCGATCCGGGGCACGTCCGGCGCGACCGGCTGAGCTGCGGGCTGGAGGCGGAGCTGCCGCAGCCGGCCTCCGACCGGGCCGACGGGCTGCACTTCTGGGCCGGACAGGGCACGGTGTGGCCCGGCTACGCCTGGTCCTTCCCCTGCGGCCCGGCCGCCCGCCTGGGCGTCATCGCCTACCCGGAGCGGGGGACGGCGACGAGCAAGGCCCTGCGCGAGGCGCTCGACGCCTTCCTCGACGGCCCGGGGGCCGCGTACTGGTCGCCGGACGGGGTCCGCCCCTGGCGGACGGGCGAAGGGGCGCCGACGCAAGGGCGGCACCTGCACGGGGGCTTCCTGCCCTGCGCCCCGCGACCGGCGGTGGTGGGGCCGGTGTTCGTGGTCGGGGACGCCGCCGGGCACTGCTTCGGGCTGACCGGGGAGGGAATCCGTCCCGCCCTGGCCTTCGCCGTGCGCTGCGGCTGGGCCATCCAGCAGAGCCTCGACGGCGCGATGAGCGCGGACGAGGCCCGGGCGGCGTACCGGCGGTACGTGGCCATGCGCCTGCCGTACCTGCAGCTGATGCGGGGGCTGCAGGCGACGATCAGCCGGATGGGCGACCGGCTGCTCGCCGGGTACAGCCTGAGCGCCTACCCCGGGCCGGTGTTCCGCTTCCTGCTGGAGCAGTACCTGTTGCCCGCCGACCCGGGTCGGATGCTGCGCTAGGGGCGCGCCGCTCAGAGGCGGGGCATGTCCAGGACGCGCTGGACCTCCGTGTTGAGCTCCTTGAGGTAGGCCGGAGTCGGCTCCTGCTGCAGATCGAAGATGGGGTTGACGTACTTGTCCAGGATCTCCTGGATGCCCCCGGGGCCGGCGAGGCGGAAGTTGGCCGGGTAGACGTAGCTGTCCGGCTGGTCGAGGTTGTCGCAGTTCGCCTTCATGGCGTCCTTGGGGAAGCGCGGGTCGGCCAGCAGCCGGTCGTCGCAGTAGACGTCCTTGCGGAAGCCGGGTGTGAGGGAGCCCTCCGGCTGGAGCGCCAGATTGACGCCGCTGTCCCGGCTGGTGACCCACTTGAGCAGCTCCCAGGCGCCGTCCTTGTCCTTGGTGTTGCTCGTCACCGACGACATGTCGACCGAGAGGAAGCCGCCGCGGCGGCCGGTCGGCCCCTTGGGCACGGCGTTGAACGTCCACTCGAAGGCGCCCTTGGCGTTGTTCGCCACCGTGCCCCGCTCCCCCGCCAGGCGGCCGAAGTAGAAGCCGGCCTTCCCCTGGCCGAAAGCGACGGCGTCGAAGCCGGTGCGCGGGCCGAACAGGCCGGACTTGATGTTCTCGTAGTACCAGCGGAAGGTCTGCACGGCCTGCTGGGAGTCCAGCATGGACTTCTTCCCCGCCCCCGCCTGCTCCTGGAAGAAGTCGCCCCCGAAGCGGCGCAGGTTGGCCACCACGTTCTCGTAGCCGGAGCCCTGGGCGTGGGCCACCGGGAAGGAGTCCGAGCCGCTGCCCTGGCCCATCAGCCGGCGGGCGTTGTTCAGGAAGGTCTCGTAGGTCCAGTCCGGGGTCGGCTCCGGGACGCCGGCGCGCTTCAGCAGCTCCTTGTTCCAGTAGAGGAACAGCCAGGAAACCTGCCCGCGGGTGGGCACCCCGAACAGCTTGTTGTCGACGACCTTCATCGCCTCCTGGGCCTTGGCCGGCCAGGCGTCGAGCTTGAAGTTCTTGTCCTTCGCGGCGTACTGGTCCAGGGCGATGGTCACGCCCTTGACCGCGTACTCCTGGAACTTCAGGTTCGACGTGTGGGCGTAGATGACGTCCCCGAGCGTGCCCCCGGCGATGTTCGTTTCCAGCGGCCCGTAGTAGTCGGGGCTGCCGGCGAGGCCCTCGTAGACCGCCTTGTACTTCCCGGCGTACTGCTGGTTGAAGGCGTCGATGTTCTTCTGGTAGCCGTCCTTCTCGCTGTTCGCCCGGGCGTGGGCGCGCAGCTCGATCACCTTCCCCGCGGCCGGGGGGGCGCTGCCGCCCTCCGTCCCGGACTGGCCGGGGGCGCAGGCGAGGGCCGCGGCCGAGATCGCCGCCCCCGCGGCGAGCAGGCTGCGGCGCGAGTGCCGGAGTGGCCGGGCGGCGTCCCCGGCGGGTGGTTCGAGCTTGCGTGACGTCATCGTCCCTCTCCGAGTCGGTCAGGTACAACACCTACATCATGTGCTGCCCGAACCAAGTGTAGAGCCTCCGCCCGCTTCCCAACCATCGGACGGCGCCGTTGCATCCGGCCGCGGGTGACGGCATCATAGGCCCGCATACGGGAGGGAGGACGACGCATGCCGGACGACATGTACCGCCGGGTGGACGCGCAGCGGCTGGAGGCCCTCGTTGGGGCCCTGTTCCGGGGGGCCGGCTTGAAGGACGAGGACGCGGCCTTCATGGGCGCGTGCCTGGTCAACGCCGATCTGCGTGGCGTCCACTCGCACGGTACGCGCTGGGCGCCGGTCTACGTGCGGGGCCTGCGCGCGGGGCAGATCAACGCCGGAGCGCAGGCCCGGGTCGTGCAGGACCGGGGGGCCACGGCCATCCTGGACGGCGACCGGGGCGTCGGCCACATCGCCGTCAACAAGGCGATGGACCTGGCCATCGCCAAAGCCAGGGAGTACGGCTCGGCCACCGTGAGCGTCCGGCGCAACGGCCACTGCGGGGCCATGGCCTACTACGCCCAGCAGGCGGCCGACGCCGGCTGCATCGGCTTCGCCGCCACCACCGGGGGGACGATGATCGCGCCCTGGGGCGGGCTCGACCGGCGGGTGGGGCTGAATCCCATCTCCTGGGCGGCGCCGACCGGCAAGGGGTTCTCCTACAACCTGGACATGGCCCCGTCGCTGGTGGCCGGCTCGAAGGTGCAGATGGCCCAGGCCCGCGGCGAGAAGATCCCCCTGGATTGGGCCTTCGACGCCGAGGGCAACCCCACCGACGACCCGGAGCTGGCCTTCAAGGAGGGCACCCTTGCGCCTATCGGGGGCCCGAAAGGGGTCGGGCTGGGGATCGCCGCAGACATCCTCTGCGCCGTCCTGTCCGGCGGGCGCTACGGCGCAGACAGCGACGAGCGCGGCGGCGGCCAGATTGTGCAGGCGATCGACATCGAGCACTTCCAGCCCCTGGACGAGTTCACCGCCCGGATGGACCGCATGGTGGACTCGCTGAAGACCTCGCGCGTCAAGCAGGGCTCGCCCGGCGTCTTCCTCCCCGGCGAGCTGGAGGCGATGCGCCGCAAGGAGTACACCGCGGAGGGCATCCCCCTCGACCAGCCGACGCGGGACGCCCTGAAGGCGGCGGCCGGGGAGGCCGGCGTCCCCTACGACGCCGAGCGGTAGTCCGGGTTGTCCTCCACCCAGCGGCGGTACTGGATCTGGGCGACGGCCTCCACGTTGGCCCCGTCCAGGATCAGGTCCCGCACCCGGGGGAAGGTCTCCCGCACCACCCGGGCCTGACGGTCGGCGTCCGGGGTCAGCTCGGCGATGACCCTGGCGTAGTCCGCGCGCAGCCGGCCGTCCTCGCCGCTGCCGGCCTCCGCTTCGTCTTCCGGGGCGGCGTCCCCGGCCTCGGGCACGGCGACGGCGGCCACCGGCGCGACCGCCGTCGCCGCGGCGCCCGTGCCCTCGGCGCCGGCGAGCAGGGTCTCCCCGTCCTCGCCGAGCGAGCGCAGCACGGCCAGCGCGGCGGCGAGGGCGGCCCGGTGCTCGGGCACCGCCAGGTCCAGGGTCAGGGTGACCGGCCCTTCGAGCGACTCCGTGCGCTGGACGACGTTCAGGGCCTGGTCGATGACGTTCATGCTCACTTCCAGGATAGCACCGGGGTCACCAGCGGCCTGTGACCGCGTTCACCACTCGCGGGCCAGGGTCACCGCGCGGACGCCGCTCGCCCCGGCGGCGAGGCAGGCGCCGGCGGCGCTGCCCAGGGTGCTGCCGGTGGTGGTGACGTCGTCCACGAGCAGGACGGTCCGGCCGGCCACCTCCGGCCCCGCGACGAACGCCCCGCGCACGTTCTGCCGGCGCTGCTCCCGACTCAGGCCCACCTGGGGGGCGGTCTCCCGCCGGCGGCGCAGCAGGTCCGTCCGGCAGGCCAGACCGAGGCGCCCGGCGAGCGGCCGGGCGAGCAGGGCCGCCTGGTTGTAGCCCCGCGCTCGCTCCCGCGCCGGGTACAGCGGCACCGGCAGCACGAGCGGCGGCTCGTCGCCCGGCGGCGCCCCGGCCATCCCGGCCGCCAGGGGCAACAGCAGGTCGGCCAGGACGCGGGCGCCCCCGGGGCGCCCGCGGTACTTCAAGCGGTGCACGGCGCGCCGCAGGGGGCCATCGAGCGCGGCCACGCTGCGCACGCCTTCCAGGGGGAGCGGACGGCGCCGGCAGTCCGGGCAGCGCGGCGCCGGGCCCCGATTCGACTCCACCGGCGCCAGTGGCCGGCCGCAGCGGACGCACCACGGCGGCGGCAGAGGCTGCAGCGTGGCCACGCAGCGGGCGCAGAAGTGGCTGCCGCTGCGCTCGCAACCGAGGCAGCGGGGGACGAAGACGGCGTCCAGGCAGGCCTCGAGGCCCTCGGCCAGGGCCCCGGCCGCCCGCTGAGCCAGGCGCCCCAGATCAGTCGTCCGCGTTGGCGGCCCGGACATGACGCCAGACAGAGACGCCGCTGCCCACGACCAGGGTGAGCACCCCCAGGACGAGGACGGCGCCGACCCCGATCAAGACGTTGCGCGTCTGCGCGCCGAAGACGCCCTGCCAGAAGCGCAGCGCCGGACCGAACATGCGGTCGACGAAGCCCCCGTCCCCGGTCGGTGCCGGATTCGCGGCGGCGCCGGCCTGGCCGGCGCCGGGACGGGCCAGCTGCCCGCTCTTGAGGGCGTTCTTCCAGCGCGTCTCGAACTGGTCTTGGGTCACCCCCAGGCCCTTCTTCATCGCCTCGTCCGGGGAGTTCCCGTCCTTGTAGGCGGTCAGCAGGGCGCGCAGCTTCTCCGGGCCGTAGGTCGCGGCCAGGAACTGCACCGCCGAAGCGCTCTCGGCGTAGGCCAGGTTGGCATCGCGGTCGGCGGTGGGGAAGTTGCCGCCGAGCGTCTTCAGAGAGAGCAGCTGGTTGGCCTGGGCCAGCTGGCCGAGCGCCCGGTTCGTCTCCGGGGTCAGCTCCTCGCCGCTCATCACGTAGCTGAAGCCGACGGAGAGCCAGCGCGGCGGCTCGGCGTAGGCGTTCTGCGTCTTCTGCACGAAGAGGGCGGTGGCGATCTCCCGGCGCAGGCTCTGCACCGCCGTGGTCATCCCGGACGTCCCGCCGGGGGCCAGGACGAAGATGCGGTCGGTGCCGACGGTCAGCGACGGCTCGAGCGGGCGGCCGGTGTAGACGGCGCTGGCGTAGTCCTCGCGCCGGGGGTAGGCGTAGATACGGAGGGGCTTGTCCAGGGTCAGCCCGAAGTCCGTCTTCAGCCGGTCCTGGGACTTCTTGGCCTCGGCCAGCAGGGCGGAGCCGGCCTGGGCCCCCTGGGGGTCGGCGGTGGGGAAGAAGACGGTCACGTTGTCTTCCGCCGTCTGGCGCCAGGCGAAGCGGGTGTCGTCGTAGGCGACGGTCGATTCGGCGGTGGTCGCCCGCTTCCCGCTGGCCGTCTCCACCTGCCACTGGTAGCGGATGACCGAGCCGGGGACGAGCACGCTGGCCACGCGCCAGCTGTAGGTGGCCACCACGCTGGCGCCGGGCTGGTAGGCCGGCACGGCCGTGTTCTGCACCGTGGAGTCGTCCACCTGGTAGAGGAAGAGCACGTTGGTCACCGGGTCCTCGGCGCGGAGGCGGAGCTGGAAGCGGATGTCGGCGCCGAAGTCCGCCTGGGCGGCCATCTCGCCCTGCACGCCGGGGAGGTTCAGGCCGGCGTCCGCCACCTGCACGCCCACCTGGGGCGCGCTCTGCGCGAAGGCGACGGCCGGGGCGCCGCCGCCGGAGACCCGGAAGGCCAGGGCGACGAGCACCAGGCAGAGTAGCGCCGCGGGCACCCGCCGTGCCCGAATCGTGAGTCGCATCTGGGCCCTCCCCCGGTGCAGCCAGCTACCCGCCGTGCTCCGTTCTTCGAATTATATGAGAGCCGCGGTGGACGTAAGGTACACCCGACGCGCCCTCGCCGCGCTCGCCGCGCTCCTGGCCGGTCCGTTCGCGCTCCCCGCGACCGCCCGCGCCGAGGGGTGGTGGGCGCAGGCGACGCGCGCCGTGCCGTTCTGGTCCGGTCCGGACACGGCCGCGACCAGCTTCGGCGAGCTGGCCCGCGGGACGTACGTGCAGGTGGTTGATCCGCAGCCGGCCCCGGGCGGGGGCCGGTTCTTCGTCCAGGAAGTCAGCGGCCGGGCCACCGGCTACGTCGAGGCGGCCGCCCTGGCCCCCAGCGGACCGCCCGACCGACCGGAGATGGCCCGCACGCTGGCCATCTCCGGTCGGTCGGGCGG
>DATLLM010000346.1:0-3256 GCA_035537855.1 Chloroflexota bacterium
CGGCGAAAGGGGCCGGATCGAACGCACGGACGTCCAGGCGCGACTCCCACGCCCGCTGCATCTCGCCGGAGCGCGTCGTCTCGAACGCCGCCTCGATCTGCTCGAGGGGGAAGCGGTGGGAGACCAGGGGGCCGGCCTTGAACTGCCCGCTGGCCAGGAGGTCGAGGGCGATCCGGAAGTCCTCCCGGGTGCAGGCGTTGGTGCCGGTGACCACCAGCTCGCCGTAGTGGATGAGGTTCGCCTCGAGCGTGGTCTCGCCCGTGCCGCTGTAGCCGGCGAAGAGGTTGACCCGGCCCCCCGGGCGGGTGACGTTGAGCAGGGTGTTGGTCAGGCCGGCGACGCCGATGGCGGCGACGGTCACGTCTGCGCCGTCCCCGTTGGTCTCCGCGTCGACCACCGCCGGCAGATCCTCGGAGGTCGGATCGACGGTGCGGGTGGCGCCGAGCTCGCCGGCCAGGGCCCGCCGGCTGGCCGAGGGCTCGCTGACCAGCACCTTCGCTCCCTGGGCGCGGGCGAGCTGCACGTGCATCAGCCCGATCGGCCCGGCGCCGACGACGAGAACGGTGTCCCCCAGGGCGATGCCGTTCTTGCGCTGGCCGTTGACGACGCAGGCCAGGGGCTCGGCCAGGGCGGCCTCCACGTCCGAGAGGCGATCCGGGATGCGGAACAGCAGCCCCCGCTCGACGCCGATGGCCGGGACGAGCATGTACTCGGCGAAGCCGCCGTCGAAGCGGTAGCCGAGCGCCACGCGCCGCTTGCAGAGGTTCTCGTGGCCGCTGTTGCAGAAGCGGCAGGCGAGGCAGGGGATGCCCGGCGGGGTGGCCACGCGGTCGCCCACCTTCACGTCCGTGTGCTCCCCGGCGCCGGGGCCGACGTCGACGACGGTGGCGGCGATCTCGTGCCCGAGGACGCGCGGGGGGACGACCCCCCGCGTCTTGCCCCCGGTGTAGATGCGCAGGTCGGTGCCGCAGACGGCGCAGGCGGCCACCTTGAGAAGGACCTCACCCGGACCGGCCACCGGTCGGGGCACGTCCCGGAGCTCCATCTCGCGTGGCCCCAGGAACACCGCCGCCCGCATCGTATCGCTGCTCATACTCACAGTCTACCGCTCCCTCTTGAGCGTTAGACTCACGACAACGAGTCCGTAGCAGGGAGCTCCGTGGCCAGCAACGCCGCCGTCGACACCTTCCTCGCCCAGCAGCTCAATCCGGCCCAGAAGGCGGCGGTCGTCGCCCCGGACGGCCCCCTGTTGATCCTGGCCGGAGCCGGTTCGGGGAAGACGCGCGTCATCGCCTACCGGATCGCCTATCTGGTCATGGAGCGGGAGGTGCAGCCGGCGCAGATCCTGGCCGTCACCTTCACCAACAAGGCGGCGACGGAGATGAAGGGGCGGGTGGAGGGCCTCATCGGCGCCCAGGCGCGCCAGGTGATGATGGGCACCTTTCACAGCATCTGCGCCCGCCTGCTGCGGCGCTACGCCTCGCGCGTGGGGTACGAATCGTCGTTCTCGATCTACGACGACGCCGACCAGCTCTCGGTGATCAAGCGCTGCTACGTCGACGCCGGGATCAACCCCAAGCAGTGGCCGCCGGCGGCCGTGCGCTCGGCCATCTCCCGGGCCAAGGAGGGGCTGCTCACCCCGCTGCAGTACGCCCGCCTGGCCGACGGGCCGTTCGAGACCGTCGCCGCCACCGTCTACCGCCGCTACCAGGACTCCCTCCAGGAACAGAACGCCCTCGACTTCGACGACCTGCTGGTCCTCACCCTCCGCCTGTTCGAGGCCGCTCCCGACGTCCTGACCACCCTCCAGACCGGCTACCGGCACGTCCTGGTCGACGAGTACCAGGACGTCAACAAGGCCCAGTACCTGCTGGTCAAGGCCCTCGCCGAGCGGCACCGCAACCTGACCATCGTGGGCGACGACTCGCAGGCCATCTACGGCTGGCGGGGGGCCAACGTGCGCTACATCCTGGCCTTCGAGGAGGACTTCCCCGAGGCGCAGGTGGTGCGTCTGGAGCAGAACTACCGCTCGTCCAAGACCATCCTCGCGGCGGCGCAGGCGGTGGAGAAGGGGCTCCGGCTGCGCCGGGAGAAGCACCTCTGGACGGAGAACGACCAGGGCGTGCCGATCACCATCTGCCACGCCATGGACGAGCACGAGGAGGCCCTCTTCGTCGCCCGGGAGGCCGAGCGCCTGGTCAGCCAGGACGGCTACCGCTACCGGGACGTGGCCGTGATGTACCGCACCAACGCCCAGTCGCGGGCGCTCGAAGAGGCGTTCGTGCGCCGCCGGCTGCCGTACCAGCTGGTCGGGGGCACGCGCTTCTACGAGCGCCGCGAGGTCAAGGACGTCCTGGCCTACCTGCGCCTGATCCACAACCCCGCGGACGGGGCCAGCCTGGAGCGGGTCATCAACGTCCCCAACCGGGGCCTGGGGGAGAAGACGCTGGAGGACCTGCGCGGCTGGGCCGGCCGGCTGGGCATCCCCGTCGTCCACGCCCTGCGCCTGCTGCGCTTGATCGAGGACGCCGAGCGGGAGGGCAAGGAGCAGCCGGACGTGCCCCCGCCGTTCGCCGCCCGGCAGAAAGCGGCCCTGCTGGGCTTCGTCCGCCTGCTGGACGACCTGCAAGAAGCGGCCGGCCGGCTGGGGATCGTCGAGCTGTTCGAGCAGGTCATCCAGCGCACGGGCTACCGGGAGTACGTGCTGGACGACAAGGCCGGGGAGGAGCGCTGGGAGAACGTCAAAGAGCTGGGCACCGTGGTCGCTCAGTTCGCCGGTCTGGCTCCGGGCAGCGGGCTGGCCTCGTTCCTCGAAGAGGTCTCCCTGGTCAGCGACGTGGACACCATGCGCGACGAGCAGGACCAGGTGACGCTGATGACCCTGCACGCGGCCAAGGGGCTGGAGTTCCCCGTCGTCTTCATGCCCGGGATGGAGGAGGGCGTGCTGCCCCACGCTCGGGCGCTCGAAGCGCTCGACGAGGTGGAGTTCGACGAGGAGCGGCGCCTGGCCTACGTCGGCATCACCCGGGCGATGCAGCGCCTCTACCTCGTCTTCTGCGAGCAACGCACCCTGTTCGGCTTCACCCGGCGCAACGAGCCGTCGCGTTTCCTGGCCGAGCTGCCGCCGGCGCAGCTGCAATGGGTCAACAGCTACGGCGTGCGCTCGCCGAACGGGGGCGTCGCCGGCGCCGGCGCCGGGGCGCTCGCCGGCCCGGGCCGCGGGCTCGGGGGCGGCGGGGGCGTGCGCTCCTGGAGC